>CALCEK010000041.1 GCA_937900125.1 uncultured Treponema sp.
AATATTTTTCTAAAGAATCTATTTTCTTTGGAATTAATTTTTTAAAAATAATGAATTATCTTTAGTTATATAGCCAAAATTTAAATTATATATTTGATTCTGTAATTCTAATTTTTCACATCTAGTTTCATTTTGCTCATTTTCATTTTTATTTAAATCATTAACCTCATTTTTGCTTTCTTTATTATTATTATTTTCTTCTTCATCATTTTTGTTGTCATAATTATACTTTCTTTTTGGCGAATAAAACATTTGCTCCGTCTAATGTTTTTAAAATCATATACCACGCTGTAGAGACAGCACAGCATACCAGATCGTGTCCGTACTCTGCGCTGTCTGCGTGGCCTGCGCCGTTTCGGCAGCGGCCTTCTGGGCAATGTGCAGCGGATATGATCCGCTTGCGTGTTCCTACATCGGCGGTATTACAGCAGCACTGAATGCGGGAACTGTCGGAGTTATAGATAAGGTTACCGATGAGATGAAGCGTGAGGCTCTGCATAAGCTCAGCGATAGCGATAGCTCCGTCTTTAAGGATGCCGCGCAGAATCAGCCGTTCATCATCCACCAGAACAGCATCCTGCGTCATGACCAGCACCAGATCGGCACTGCTGTACTCAAACGCTTTCTGCCGGGTGGCGGCGTGATCAAATTCCTTTTTGGAAATATGAAAAATATTTATTAAACAGAGCCGGTTACTCAATTGCTGGTAAAACATCTATTTTTGTAGATACAGAGATTCTTCACAGGCAACGCCCTATCGTACAGAATGATCCGCTGACACATTTATGTAAAAATTTGCACGTCATTCTGATGGCAACGTCCCGAAGAAACTATAGATATTTCGGTCGCTACGCTTCCTCAACATGACGGGCAACAATGCGCTCACTCAACATGACATTTTCACAAAAATTGATTTTTTTGGAGATTCCCAGTTTCTTTTTGTCGCTGAATGTGCTATACTATTGTTTATGGGAACATATCTAAATCCGAACAATGCAAACTTTCTTGCGGCCATAGAAACTGGCACTTACATAGACAAAACCATGCTCATCGAACAGACGAACAAGCGGCTGAACAATATTGATTTCAAGTTCATCTGCACAAGCCGTCCGCGCCGCTTCGGAAAGTCAATCGCGGAGGATATGCTTGTGGCATACTATTCTAAGGGGGCAGACTCGCGCAAACTGTTTGAGCCGTACAAGATTTCCTCTTCGCCAACTTTTGAGAAAAACCTGAACAAGTTCAACGTGGTTCACATGGATTTGAACTCCCTGTATGCCAACTGGCTGGGGCTTTCGGATGAGGAGCGCGGGAAAAACGCCTTTATGCACTATGTGCAAAAAAAAGTCTGCGCGGACTTCAAAATCGCCTTTCCCGACGTAGACTTTGAGGAAACGACGCTTGCCTCCTACATTCTGTCGGTTTATGCCCAGAAAGGCGAAACCTTCATCATCATAATAGACGAGTACGATGTGCTTGTCCGAGAAAATGTTGACGAAAAAGAATTCAAGATATACTTGGGATTTTTGAATTCGCTTTTCAAAAGCTCGGAACTAAAGTCCGTAATCTCGCTTGCCTATCTCACGGGGATTCTTCCCATAATGAAGGACAAAATACAGTCCAAGCTCAACACCTTTGACCAAATCACCATGTTCAACACGGGCGACTTCACAGAGTTCACGGGCTTTACCACGGAGGAGGTTCAGTCTTTGTGTGAGCGATACGGACGTAGCTTTGACGAGTGCAAGAGCTGGTACGATGGCTACAGGATTGACGGCTACGAGCTTTACAATCCGCAGGCGGTCATAAAGGCGGTAACAAGCGGAAGGTTCATATCATACTGGAGCGGAACGTCTAGCTACGAGGTTGTTGCGGAGAAGATACAGATGAACTTTGCTGGCACAAAAGAAGCCGTCATCAAAATGCTGGGCGGTGGGCGAGTTGATGTGAACGTTATAAAATACGACAACACCATGACGGGGTTTAGGAGCCTTGACGACGTGTTCACATACCTCATTCATCTGGGCTATCTAGCTTATGACGAAGCAGAGCAGGAATGTTATATCCCCAACCGCGAGATTCATCTGGAGTGGCAGGCTGCAATCGAAAATGACGAGAACTACGCCGAGACAGACAGAATCATAAAGGATTCGCGCCGCTTGCTAAAAGAAACTCTCGCCATGAATGAGGAGGCGGTTGCCACGGCGTTGGACACCGTACATCTGCACGTTTCCAGCCCCAAGAATTACAACAACGAGTACGCGCTCCATGCCGCAGTCTACTTGGCATACGTCTATGCGCTGAACGGCTACTTGGTCGCAAAGGAGCTTACAGCAGGCAAGGGTTACGCCGACATCGCCTACATTCCGCTAGACAAGACAAAGACCGCGCTCATCATTGAGCTAAAGCGCAACTCCACGCCCGACAGCGCACTGAATCAGATAAGAGAGAAAAAATATTTTGACTGCCTAGACAACTGGCACGGAGAGATATTGTTTGTTGGCATAAACTACGATGCGGACACCAAGAAGCACGAGTGCAAAATGGAAAAGCTTGTGAAGGAGTAAGGGGGCAATGACCTAATCCCAATAAACTGAAGGAAACTTCTAAAAATTGCAATTTTTAGAGATTGCCCTGAAGTTTTTAGAAAGTCACGAT
The DNA here is from genome assembly GCA_937900125.1 of uncultured Treponema sp. Classification (GTDB taxonomy): domain Bacteria; phylum Spirochaetota; class Spirochaetia; order Treponematales; family Treponemataceae; genus Treponema_D. The sequence continues at coordinate 2,659 of CALCEK010000041.1, forward strand.
ACTGTTTTCAATTTCGTTCCGTTAAGTCTTTCAAAAAAGAAACCATATATTCAGACTGATACGGGGTAAGACGATGCAGATAACCGAGCAATTCCGTGTCATTTGCCATAGCATTTTTTACATCGCGTTCAAAAAAAATCAGCGGGCGTAATATTAAAATAATCGCAAATTTTAAGAAACGAGCTTATCGTTGTGGAACTTTTCCCTGTTTCTATTTTGTTTATGTATGTTTCATTTTGGTCAAGGTCAAGGCTCATCTCCCGTGCCGAAATTTTGCGCTCGTTCCGCAAAAAACGAAGCCTGTCTCGGAAGAAGTCCTCTGTGAGCGTATCTTTTTCTTCCATAATATTGCTTTGGAGGAATGCACGAAACAGCAGTATGTCGTAAAGTATCAGACGAAGCAGGGCGGAAGTGGTGCGAGCGTGACCACGAGCGTAATGGCAAACTCAAGCGCGGAGGCAAAAGCGGCGGTGAGCAAGCGCGTTCCCGGCTGCAAAATTATCTCCTGCACGGCAAAATAGAGGGCGATTATGGCACAGTAGAAGCACATCTACAACGTCACGTTCAAGACGGCGGCGGGAATCCAGACGCGCATGGTTGACGCGGACAACCAGTTTCAGGCAAAGGAGAAAATCAAAGCGTCAAGCCCGCGTGCCTTTGCAAACGGCGAGCTAAAAATCATTTCGGCGGTAAAGATACGCTAAGGGGAGCTATGGGATTTTTGGATACATTGGGAAAAGCAGTTTCGGCAGGAAGCGCGAAACTCAAAGAAATGCAGGAAGAGCAAAATCAGCTCTATGAGGAATATCAAAATAAAACCGACCAACAGCTTTTTAGGCTTGCACGAGGTGTTAATTTTTCTCGCAAAATGGTGGCTTGTAAGGTACTTAAAGAGCGCGGTTACACGAATATATAGGAGACTAGGAACATGGCAACACTGATAATAATTGCAATAGGAATCATCTATGCGATTCTTCCAGATTTTTTTCCAGGACCAATAGATGATATTATTGTCCTTATTGTGTCATTTCTTTCCGCTGCGGGTATGCAAAAATAGCGGGAACTTGAAATACCAATGACAGGCACTTGTGCAGAAACAAGTGCCTGTTTACCGTGAAATGTTGCGACACGGAATGTAAGGAGAAAATCTATGGAAGAGCAAATTGACATTAATGCAAAAATCGCGGAACTCTGGAATGAGGCTGAAAAGGAGGAGATAGCAAAGATTGAAAATTCATATAAGAATTTTCAAAGCGTCTGCAACGGTTTTTCCAAAAATTTGAATGACAACTTCCAGAAAAAGTTCAAGAATTTTCAGGATTCGTGGGCGAACGAGTATATTCTGAAGGCTGCAGAAAAGGCACGTCAAGATGAAGTCTTCAGAAACAACCTGTTAATGTTTTTGTGGTTTCAGCAAAGATAATTGCAATACAGGAAATCAGTAGGAGAACAGTGTAACGCGGGAACCGCACTAAAGTCTAGTCTACAGGCAATAAGCGACAGTCGCATTGTGGCTGTCGCTTTTTTCTACGCGGAGTTATTTCTTGCCGCCTTTTGGTGAGCCGTTAGAACGCCCGCCACCAGATGGATTTCCAGTGGTTGAAGGCCAACCTGCTCCAGGATTGGAAATAGGTGGGTTTCTTGTACCCATTTGGATTACCTCCTTGTTAAAAATATTCTAAGCTACTATACAAAAAAAAAGTAGTTTGTCAACATTTTATGGCAACAATTCAACTTTAAACCATCTTTTGATCGAAACTCCTACACTCAAAATGCCAAACCCCCAGTGCCAAGCACATTTTCCCCGCCCACACCGCGAGTTTTGCGCCGCCAAGCACGCTTCCTCCATCACATTGAACAAACTTCCCTCTCGTCATGTTGAACGCAAGTGAAACATCTATTTTTTCTAAAAAGATTGCATCGATTCTTCGCGGGCAACGCCTATCACTCAAGATGACCCGCCGATCAGTACGCCCGCACACTCCACCAGGAAGACCCCGTAAATTTGTGGAAACAATATATTTTAAGGAAAAATTAAGATTTATTTGTGAAAGTTTTGTATTACAAGCAATTATTGGAGATAGCCGGAGTCGAACCGGTGACCCTTTGATTGCGAACCAAATGCTCTACCAACTGAGCTATATCCCCAAGTTATCGTATACCCAAAAATATGAGCAATTTACGACTAGTTTATATCATTTTGTAAAAAAAAATGCAAGAGGAAAAATCCTCCTGCACAAAAATCTTTAGAATTTTAATGTTACGCCAAATTTTGAAAATGGATAGCCAAACTCCAAATTCAAGCCAATCAAGTTGTTAAAATACCAAGATGCCCCAATAGCCTCGCCAAATGTAAAGTAGTCGGGGACATAATAAGTCGGTCTACCACCAAACCAAATTGGAATATTTGCACCAAGTCGTGTTACCACGTAAACGTCCAAACTTTCTGGTGGAAGCATAACGTGATATTCAGCTTCGCCGCCCAAGAAAATGCCTAAGTTGGAAACTGTTTTTGTTTCCGAGATATAAGTCCCGCTAGAAGAATCGTAACTGCTATAGGGGTATTTGTAGCCATAAGCGTGCAAACCTGCGTAACCGCCAAATGTAAATGGCAATTTCCAGATTTTTTTTGCATATTGAAGTTCAACTAAAACGGGAGGAATAAACCATGTTCCGCCGTAAGAACTGTATGCTGCAATGTTGATAAAGTCGGTGTAATACAAACCCGCGTCAATTGTTAAAAGCCAAGAACCTTCTTCAATTCCACCACCATAATTGCACCAAACTTGTGACCAATCAAAATCTTTGGCAAATGCCGTGCCACTTGCAAGCGAAACAAGAAGGGCTACCAAAATACATTTTAATTTCTTCATATTAAAGCTCCTAGAAAATCGATTTTGAGATTATACCCCCCCCCGTAACAATTTGTCAAGTCTTCCACATCGCACTTTTCCCGCAAAATTTACCCATCATTTTTGAGGAAAGCGTTCGTCCGTCATGTTGAACGTAAGTGAAACATCTCTTTTGCAGATTCTTTTGGGCTGATTTTTTTGTAGACATTTATAACAAATCGTTTATACTAAAAGATGAATTTTTTTTAATCAAAAGGTGGGAATTTTATGCAAAATCGAAAATTTCAGCAAAGGGCAAAAATTTTTTTGCTTACATTTTTTAGCTTTTTCGCGCTTTTATTTTACAGTTGCGCGTCTTCTTCGCAAAACTCTAGCGGAAATTCTCTTTTGCCCGACTCAAATTTGGTGTCAGGAACGTTAGAAAACGGAATGGATTATTACATTTTTCAAAACAGCGAGCCGAAAAACCGAATTTATTTGCGCCTTTGCGTAAAAGCAGGTTCTAATGCGGAAGAAGATGACCAGCGCGGTGTGGCGCATCTTGTTGAACACATGGCATTTAATGGAACAAAAAATTTTTCCAAAAACTCAATCGTTCATTATCTTGAATCAATTGGAATGGATTTTGGGGCAGATTTAAACGCTTACACCAGTTTTGACGAAACCGTTTATATGCTAGAAATTCCCGCCGACAACCAAGAAATCTTAAAAAATGGACTTTTGATTTTGCACGATTGGGCAAGCGGTTTAACTTTTGACGCGGAAGAGCTAGAAAAAGAACGTGGCGTTGTTACCGAAGAATGGCGAACAGGACTCGGTGTAAACGGGCGAATCAGAAATCAGCAGATTCCATTTTTGTATGCTGATTCTCGTTATGCCGAGCGACTTCCGATTGGTGATATGGACATAATTCAAAATGTCAGCAAAGAGCGCGTTGTGGATTTTTACAAAAAATGGTATCGCCCCGAACTTATGTCCGTGATTGTTGTAGGAGACGCGCCCGCTGAAACTTTAGAAAATGCGGTAAAACAAGCAATGCAAGACATTCCTCCGTCTGAACAAAAAACTTCTCGCGCAGAATTTTCTGTTCCAATCCGCAAAAATCCAAGCGTCCTTGCAATCCGCGATTCTGAAATTCCCTACACAACCGTGATGTTTTTTAATCAAAGTTCTTACAAAGCTTGCAAAACAGAATCGGATTTACGAACGCAATACATTTATTCGCTTGTCGGTTCTATTATGAACGAGCGACTTTCTGCAATTACAAACACGGGGGCTTCTCCGTGGCGCGGAGCGCAAATTGTTAGCGATAAAACGGGCGACTTGTATTTGTTTGGCTTGGGATTTATTCCAAAAGAGGGGCAGTGCAAAGAGGCATTTGAACTTTTGCTTTATGAATATGAGCGATTTTTAAAATATGGTGTAAACGAAAGCGAACTTGAGCGGCAAAAGAAAAGCATTCTTTCTTCCGAAGAACTTTATTACAAAAATAAGGATAAGCAAGATTCAAGTCATTTAATTGGAACTTTACAAAATTACGCAATTGGAGACGGACTTTTTCTTTCTCCAGATGACGCTTATGCAATTGTAAACAGAATAATTCCTTCAATTACAAAATCCGATGTAGAAAAAGCGGCAAAAAAACTTCTTCCAAACCGAGGAAATGTTTTATTCGCAACAATTCCCGAAAACTCGCCAGAATCCCTTTCTTCCGAATCCTTAAAAAACATTTGGCGCAATTATAAAGTGCAAAATCTAAAACCCTACCCAAAAGAAGTCAGTCAAGAACTTGGCACTCGCCCCGAAAATGCAAAAAATTTTATTTCTGCCCGCGAAATCCCCGAACTTGATGCTTCGGAGTACGTTCTTGAAAATGGAGTTCGCATTATTACCAAAAAGACGGATTTTAATGCGGATTTTGTGCAAATGTATGCGTACAGTCGCGGTGGCTCTTATTTGTACGATGAGGCGGATTTCCCTTCTGCAAAAATTGCGGGTTCTTACGGCTATGGTTCTTCTATAAACGGCTTGAATTTTTCAGAAATGCAAAAAATCCTTTCCGAAACAACCGTTGATTTTTCAATCGGCATTTCAACTTCTTCCGATTGGATTACAGCTTCTTCGTCAAATGCGGATTTGGAATCACTTTTGACCCTTGTTTACAATTATATGGCATTTCCTCAGTTTACAGATGAATGTTGGAATCTTTTGTGGGCAGACCTTGAAGCTAACGCAAAGGCTCATGGCACTACCCCTAGCGATGTTTTTTCGGACAAAGCAACAGAATTGTTGTACGGAAATAGCATTTATTATTCAAGCATAACAGAGGATTTTCTTTCCAAAATTGACCCAGAAAAAGCGGAAAAAATTTACCGTGAGCGTTTTGAAAATGCCAGTGATTTTACATTCGTTTTTGTTGGCGATATGAACGAGGAAAAACTTTTAACACTTTGTTCCTATTATTTAGGGAATCTCCCTTCAAATCCCGAACAATCCGATTCTGTGAATCCGCGCACCATTCCATTCCCCAAAGGAACAAAAAACGAGGTGGTTTACAAAGGGCTTGATGAGCAGGCAAAAGTATTTATCGCTTTTGGAACAGAATTGCCCGCGCCGCCTTCCGTTAGTCAAAGTTGGATTGACGACAATCTTATGGACGCTTTGAGTTCTTTGTTAGAAATCAAACTGCGCGAAAATTTGCGCGAAGATAAAAGCGGAACTTATGGCGTTGGCGTTTACGGTGGCATTTATGCTCCTGATGAAAATTCTCCGCGCGAAGTTACCGTTCAAATTCAGTTTAGCTGTGAACCTATCCGAACAAAAGAGCTTATTGCCGAAACTTTTTCTACAATTGCGGATTTACAAAAAAATGGTGTTGACGAAGAAACGCTTACAAAGTTGCGCGAAAATTATAAAAGGTCTAAGGAAGATAATTTGCGCCGCGACGGTTGGTGGCTTCACCATTTGCTTTCGGCTTTGGTTGTTCACGAAATTCCGATTTCTGCAATAAACGATTTTGACACGATTCCAAAAGAAATAAATTCTAACAATCTTAAAAATGTCTTAAATCGTTATTGTGCTTTGGACAATTACGTAACACTCACGCTTTTGCCCGAGTCAATGGCTAGTCAAGCTGAAAAATAAATTTGCTTTTGGCATTTTCCGCACAGAAAAATGTGAATTTTTCAAAAAAAACTTGCCGATTTAAAACTTTTTTTGTATCTTAGTCATAAAGATACAAAAAACCTAACTAAAAAGTTGGGACGATTATATAGGAGTACAAAAAATGGCTAAACAGTTGATTTACAATGAAGAAGCTCGCAAAAAGATGCTCAGTGGAGTGGAGCAAATTGCGCAGGCTGTAAAAGTAACTCTTGGACCTTGTGGTCGCCTTGTTATGTTGGACAAAAAATATGGTGCGCCAACAATCACAAAAGATGGTGTTTCTGTTGCAAAAGAGATTGAATTAAAAGACCCATTTGAAAACATGGGCGCACAGTTGGTAAAAGAAGTCGCCTCTAAGACAAATGATGTTGCTGGTGACGGAACAACAACTGCAACCGTTTTGGCATACGCAATTGTTCGCGAAGGCTTAAAGGCTGTAAGTGCTGGAATGACTCCAATCGAAATTAAACGCGGAATTGATAAGGCAACCGCTCTTGCTGTTGCAGAAGTTAAAAAGAATTCACGCCCTGTAAACGGCAATGAAGACATAACTCACGTTGCAACAATTTCTGCTAATAATGACCCAGAAATCGGTAAAATCCTTGCAGAAGCTATTGAAAAAGTCGGCAAAGATGGCGTCATCACGGTAGAAGAATCTAAAAATATGGATACAACTGTAAAAACCGTTGAAGGTATGCAGTTTGACCGTGGATATGTTTCAAGCTACTTTGTTACAGACCGCGAACGAATGGAAGTAAATTACAATGATGCTTTTGTTTTGATTTATGACAAAAAAATCTCAACAATGAAAGATATTCTTCCACTCCTTGAAAAAGTTGCTCAAACAGGAAAACCGCTCGTTATTATTTGTGAAGATATGGACGGCGAAGCATTGGCAACACTCGTTGTAAATGCAATTCGTGGCACTTTAAAATGCTGCGCTGTAAAAGCTCCTGGTTTTGGCGACCGTCGCAAAGAAATGTTGCAGGATATTGCGATTCTTACTGGTGGAAAAGTTATCACTGAAGATTTGGGATTAAAACTTGAATCAACTGAACTTTCTGATTTGGGACAGGTAAAATCAGTAAAAATCGATAAAGATAACACTACTCTTGTTGATGGTGCTGGTGACAAAAATGAAATCGCATCTCGCGTTGCAGAAATCAAAAATCAGATTGAAAAATCAACTTCTGATTATGACAAAGAAAAACTCAAGGAACGCCTTGCAAAACTTGCAGGTGGAGTTGCTGTAATCAACATTGGCGCAATTACAGAAACCGAAATGAAAGAAAAGAAATTCCGCGTAGAAGATACTTTAGCCGCAACTCGCGCAGCTATTGAAGAAGGAATTGTTTCTGGCGGCGGACTTGCGTTAATCGATGCAAGCAAAGTTTTGGATTCTTCTTCCGCAGACCTTGTTGGCGATGAAAAAGTTGGTTTCCAGATTGTAAAACGTGCTTTGGAAGAACCAATTCGCCAGATTGCAGAGAATGCTGGTCTTGACGGAG
>CALCEK010000042.1 GCA_937900125.1 uncultured Treponema sp.
GGCGACCACCGAGATCTACACTCTTTCCCTACACGACGCTCTTCCGATCTGCCAGGAATTGTTCCGCTCGCCGCCCCAGAATCAGAATTAGGCGGAAGAGGCGTGTCGCTTGAAACAGTCAAAATGTCTGTAACGGTGTCCATTAAAATGTGAATATTCGGCTCTGTTTCAACAGTTTTTCTTGCAAGCGAAGAATATAGCAATTTGTCCGCTTGACTTCTTGGCGACTGAACTGCAGGTCCGCGGCTTTTGTTTAACATTCTAAATTGAATCATACTTTTGTCTATGAGATGCGCCATTTCGCCACCTAGCGCGTCAAGTTCGCGGACAATATTTCCTTTTGCAATTCCGCCGATTGATGGATTGCAACTCATTCGCGCAATAGCATCGGGGCTTTGTGTTACCAAAACAGTTTTTAATCCTTTTCGCGCACAAGAAAGGGCTGCCTCAATACCCGCGTGTCCCGCGCCACAAACTGCAACATCAAAAAAATCGTAAAAAGCCATAACTTCATTATAAAAAATTCCGCATTTTTGTGGAAGTACGAATGCCCCCGCTGTTGCGCACCTGCGCTATTACGCTGACTGCCCCGCACTTTTGCAAAACAGCGTAGGTTACTGTGGGTGGAAATTTGATTCAAGGACGGCGATAATTTCTTGTTCTTGGAAAGACCAGCTTACTTTTTTGGGAGAAACAAAATGCAAAGTCCAAATGGTTTCCAGATTTTTTTCCGTTGATTTTAAAATGGGAACAAAATCAGTTATTTGTTTACAATAACGCAACCAGCATTGCAAATAAATAAATTCTCCGCCCAATGTATAAATTTCTCGGTTTACAAGTGGCGAATGAACGGAATCTATTTTGATAAAAGTTTGGTTGTTTCCGATAGAATTATTCGCATCGTTTACGGCTTTAAACAAATTGTAAGCGCACAAAAGGTCTTTTTCATCATTATCGATTGCTTCGGCGGTGCGAGAAGTTTTTCCGAAAGTTCTAAACGGATTGACATATTTGTTGTAAGAAGAAATCGCCTCCGCTACAAAATCTTCTTCAAGGGCATTTATTTTTTGCTGAATAAGCGTATTTTCGTGAACAATGCGCACTTTTGAATCATCTGTACTTTGAGAAGAACGAGCGAAACGTTTTGCAAATTCCGAAAAAGCTTTTTGCGCAGTCATTTTTTCACCGTTCGCCATAAATCCTCCAAAAACAAAAAAACCTCCGCAAAACGGAGGCAAAGCGGTAAACGGGAGTCGAACCCGCCTGTCGAGCTTGGGAAGCTAGCATAATACCGATATATGATTACCGCGTGTAGAATTATAGTAGCAAAGGCAAAAGAAAATGTCAAGCGATTTTAATTTTGCTACAAAAGTTTGTAAGTGGTAGGGGGCAGGGGGAATTGGAAGATGGATTGGAAGACGGTTCAATTTGTTAGAAATAATTTTCGGCGTTCTGGTAAAAGTTCTACGTTTATTGGAAAATCATAGCTAAACTTTTCATTGCAATCTACAGAAAGCCACGCTGCTAATTCGGCTTTGTCCAATGCTTCAAAAAGAGAAAACGCCCAGCAGAGACTCACTTTTGCCTCGGTATGTCGTTTTAATTTAGCAAGACCATAGCCTTTGTTAAACAGCAGGTAGGGGAAAACAGTAAGTTTTCCGTTTTCTTTGCAATATTCTATTCCCTCAATACACAATTCAACCATATACACATATCGCTCTTGTCTACCAACAATAGTCGAAATATTATACAAAATAAGCGGGTATATTTTTAATTTTATTTCATTAAATTCTTCTTTTTCGTAAAACGATTTTAACTCAATGTAAATGCGCAATGCAAATTCTTGATTTCCTGTTTTATAAGAAAGCCAGGCAATCTGATTCAATATCAATTGCTCAACATATGTCATAAAAACAGAATCTATTTGTTTTTCCAATACAAAATTGGGTCGAGTAAAAGATAGCGCACGAATAAATTCTTGTAGCGAATCTTTTTCTGGCAAACCGTGATGCAAATCATAAAAAGCTTTAGCAAAAATGTAGAACTGGTTTTCAGAATCTGAATCTAAGCCTAATTTTTTGTAGCGCAAGAGTAGCGTTTCGTAGTTATATTTTGCTTCTGTTATATAAGAAAATATTTCTTCCTCAATAGCCTATTTTTGCGCCTCAACATCGGATACGGGAACGTTAAAAAGTTCCAAATCAATACCTAAACGTTCTGAAATATATTGCAAAGTCTTGCGCGAAGGATTCTGCACACCGTTTTCTATTTTAGAAAGTGTAGGTAAAGAGCAAATTCCTTCACACAATGCTTGTTGTGATAATCCAGCTTTTTCTCTTGCAGCTCGTATTGTTCTTCCGATTGCGTAAACAGCCATTTATCTCCCATTAGTTTCAGGCGGATATGCTATTATACAGCCAGAATCTCCTTCCTGATTTTGTGTATTATATACATTAGAACAGGAACTTGCAAGTACCACCATTACAGCACAAAAAACTAAAACTAATTTTTTCATTGTTTAACCACCTTATCTTATAGATTTTTTTAGCATATTGCACAAAAAAAAGAGCCTGTCTATAACGTTTGACGAAAATTTAAATTTTCGTCAAACGTTATAGATGACAATAAAACTCAAACCTATACTAAAAGCACAAAACAATATTGATTGTATCATAGTATAAAAACTATTCGGAAGCTTTAGCTTTAGAACAGGTTACTTTAAAATACTTTCATTTACAGGCATATTTTTCTAAACGGAGTTTTTTATGGCTTTACAAAAAAAAGCGGAATTTATTTTATTCGCAAAGGCTTTTTTGAATTCGCTGGTGTTTTTTGCGCCAGTTGCACTTTTAGTGCGCACAAGATGCGGTATTGATTCGCATCAGATTTTTATTTTGCAGGCAATTTTATCGCTTGCAATTTTTTGCTTTGAGATTCCCTGTGGATTTTTAACGGACAAAATCGGCTACAAAAAAACTATTGTTCTATCGCAATTCTTTTTGTGCGCAGTGCGGCTGATTTTTTTGCTTGGCGGAAATTTCTTTATGTTCGCATTTGCGGCAATATTAGAATCATTTTCGTACTGTTTTGAATCTGGCACAATGGATTCTTATATGTACAAAATCTACAACGAAGAAAACTTTATGGTAAAAAGCGCAGTAATGGGAAACTGGGCTACTGCGGGTTTTATCGTAAGCACGATTCTTTTTATTCCAATGAACAAGTTTTTAGGACTTGAAGCTCTGATTCTTTGGACGCTCGTAGGACACACACTTGCGCTTGTGGCTTCATTTTTTCTTCCTGATGAAAAACGTTTTTCCGCATTACCAAAGGAAAAGCAAGAATCAAGTAAACAAGTTTTGCGTTCAATGGGAGTTTTTATAAAAAAAATCCTTACCAAACAAATGATTTTGGTGTTCTTTTTTACAAGTTTTTTGTCGCTCGGAGTTTTCATAATCAATTTTTTCTACATCGTAAAATTGGAAGAAATTGGAATCAGCGATGAATGGATGAGCGGGATCATTTTAGCATATTCATCAATAGAATTGCTTTCTCCATTCATTTTAAAACGGATTGCAAAATTCAACAGCGCAAAAGTTTTGTCCATAGAAATTTTTGATTATTGCATTTTTCTTGGCACTGCTCGCGTTTTTTACAAATTACGCAGTTTTTATTCCGATGCTTCTTCTTCCGCTTTTGATGTCGCTTCCTGGCACATTGCTTTCCGCAGTTGAAAACAAAATTGTTGGCGCGCTCAACTTAGATTCCGAACGGGCAACAACGCTTTCTATTTTAAGCCAAGGGCAAAACATTATGGATATTCTCTTTTTGTTTACGGCAAGCGCAATTCCCGACCGCACAATTTCCATTTTATTCTACTTCATTGCAATAACCTTTGCCATTTTGGGATTCCTTACTTTCGCGCTTAGAAAAACCTCTTTTGGCAATTTCTAAAATCTGCCCGCACAGTGTTAGCGTAACAAACGCACTTGTCTGCAAAACCAGTGCGCTGTTACGCTAAGTTCGCCCCCTTGCAAACAAACGTGCGCTGTCCGCCGCCCGCAAACCGTTGCACTTCTCCGCTTACCCCGCGCCCGCGTCTGCGCCCCTGCGCAATATCTCGCTTCCAAACACTGTTCACTGAAAACTAATAAGTGCTAGCGGCCTACTGGTTATTTTTTCGATTTTGCATTATAATTGCACTATGAATTTTGGAATTTTAAGAGTAGCCTGCGCAAGCCCTAAATTGATTGTGGGAAATTGCGAATATAATGTTAACGAAATAATTAAAATCGTAAAAAAAGCAGACCAAAAAAAAGTTCGGCTTTTAGCACTTCCTGAACTTTGCATAACGGGGTACACTTGCGCCGATTTATTTTTACAGCAGACCTTGCGAAAATCAGCATTAGAAAACTTAAAAAAACTTGCCCGCGAAACTGCGGAAACAGAAGTGCTTTTTACCGCGGGACTTCCTTTTGAAATCCGTGGAATTTTGTACAACTGTTCGGCATTTATTCACAAAGGAAAAATTCTCGCGCTAATTCCAAAAACTTTCATTCCGAATTATTCTGAGTTTTACGAAAGCCGCTGGTTTTCTTCAGCTTCAGAAAAATTAAATGGCGATTTATCGCTTGGGGACGATTTTGACGAAGTTTGTTTTGGAAGCAACATTTTGTTAGAAGACAAAAACGATTTATCAATCAAAATTGCACTTGAAATTTGCGAAGACCTTTGGGTGCCACAGTCGCCATCTTTGCGCCATGCGTTAAACGGAGCAACAATCATCGTAAACACCAGTGCCTCAAATGAAGTTGTCGGCAAAGCGGATTATCGCAGACTTTTAGTTCGCGCCCATTCGGCAAAAACAATAACCGCCTATCTTTACGCAAGCGCAGGCAGAGATGAAAGCACAACCGATTTGGTGTTTGGGGCGCACAACCTAATTTCTTTAAATGGAACTTGCGTTTCAGAAGCAGAGCCATTTTCCGATTCTGAGGATTCATTTATTTGTGCCGATTTAGATATGGAAAAAATCGTCCAAGAAAGAATCAGAGTCCGCACATTTTCCGAAAACACCAAAATGGCTACGGAAGATTATTCCGACTACAGAATTATTCCAATTGAATTAGCCGACAATGGTTTTGCCCACAAAAGTTCTAGCCACACAATAGGTTTTGACCCTTCGCTAAAATCCGCGTCCATAACGGAAGACAAACTTTTAACTTCTCCCGCAAAACACCCATTTGTTCCAAAAGAAGATTCTGAACTTTTTGCGCGTTGCCGCGAAGTTGTAGAAATGCAGGCAGAAGGACTTTCTAAACGGCTTAGGCACACTTTATGCAAAACAGCGGTCATCGGCTTAAGCGGCGGTTTAGATTCAACTTTGGCAATTTTGGTAACAGAACGCGCATTTGAAAAATGCTCTTTAGAAAAAAGCGGAATTGTAGCGGTAACAATGCCAGGCTTTGGAACTACAGACCGAACGTATACAAACGCTTGCGCACTTGCAAAAGCAATTGGGGCTACCCTAAAAGAAATTCCAATTTCAAAAGCGGTTTTGCAACACTTTAAAGACATTGGGCAAGATAAAGACGTTCACGATGTAACTTACGAAAATGCCCAAGCGCGAGAGAGAACACAAATCTTAATGGACATTGCAAATCAAAACGGCGCTCTTGTAATTGGAACGGGCGATTTAAGCGAATTGGCTTTAGGCTGGTGCACTTACAATGCAGACCAAATGAGTATGTACGGCGTAAACAGCTCAATTCCAAAAACGCTTGTAAAACATTTAGTTTCTTACTTTGCACAACTTTACGAAAACTCAAACAAAAAAGAAAGTGCAGATATTTTGCGCGACATTCTTTTAACTCCCGTAAGTCCAGAATTGCTTCCGCCAGAAAACGGCACAATCAGCCAAAAAACTGAAGAACTCGTTGGACCTTATGAGTTGCACGATTTTTTTCTTTACTATATGTTGCGTTGGGGATTTTCGCCGAAAAAAATATTCTTCCTTGCAAAAAACGCATTTCCACAAAAAAACGCAGAAGAAATTTTACGTTGGCAAAATGCCTTTTACCGAAGATTTTTTTCTCAGCAGTTTAAACGCAGTTGTATGCCCGATGGCGCAAAAGTCGGCACGGTAAATCTTTCTCCGCGGGGCGATTGGAGAATGCCGAGCGACGCAAGCGCAGCGTTGTGGATTTCGGAACTCGAATCTTTAAAAGAGGAATTGTAATGCTTTCGTACCAACACGAATATCATGCGGGAAACGGTGCGGATGTTTTAAAACACATTTGCCTTGTACAAATTTTAAAATCGCTAACAAAAAAAGAAAAGCCCTTTACAATAATTGATTCTCATTCTGGTTCTGGGGTTTTTGATTTAAACGATTCGATGGCAAAAAAAACTTTAGAATCAGAATCTGGTGTGCTAAGATTAAGGGACTTTTGCAAAAAAAATGGGGACTCAATTCCAGAGTGCGTTTTGGATTATTTAAAAGTTCAAAATCCCTACTTGGACAAAAATCGCTACGCTGGCAGTCCAGAGATAGCTTATAATTTTTCAAAAAAAGGCGACCGCTTAGATTTTATTGAATTGCATCCCTTTTCTTACGCAAAGTTACAAACTCGTTTTGAAAAACAAAAAGAAAATGCTCCGCGTGTATTTCTACATAATACCGACACTTACAAAAGCATAAACGCACTTATTCCGCCAAAAATAAAACGCGGTCTTGTTTTGTGCGATCCTAGCTACGAAGAAGCTTCCGATTGGCAAAACGCAGAATCGCTTGTAAAAACGGTTCACAAAAAATGGAACACGGCAATAATCGCACTTTGGTATCCGCTTCTTGCAAAAGAAAAAAATGCAAGCGCAAAACTTATTTCCGCTTTAGAAAACCAAGTAAAAATCGGCTTACACCCCGCCGAATGTTTTAGCGTAGAACTTGTTCTAAAAGACATAAAAGAATTTTCTAAAGAGTCAAAAGCAAACCTTTACGGAAGCGGAATGTTTGTAATAAATCCGCCGTGGCACTTAAAAGAAAATTTAGAACTTGCCATTCCATTTTTGCGTTCAGCTTTAGGGACTTTCTAAAAAACGCAAGGCTTTTTACCACCAAAAACGCAATCCCATCTTTATTGGAACTCGCAAAGAAGGTAGCCATTTTCCGCCGTAACGAATTACCCCAAAGTCTGTATTGACTTGAGTATAAAATTCAACTGGCTCCCATAAAAAAATGTTTAAGCCAGCCATCAAGCCTGTTCCCAAAAAGATTCCGAACTCATCGTTTGTTCCAGTTTTTGGAAACAGGCTAAAGGCAAATCCTGGACCTACATAATAATGCAACATTCCAAAAAGTTTTGGATTCATCATCCACCAGTAAGCGTTTAGCCCCGCACCATAAATGCCTTCGTGTAAACCATCAAAATCGGCACTAAGCGTAAAAGAAAATGGTAAATTAAAAGGCTTTGCAGAAACACCCACGCTCCAATACGGATGATTTTCGGTGTTAAAGGTAACAGAGCCTTCCCCACCGAATCCTGTCATTGCAAAAAGAGAAAATGTTGAAATCGTAAGTAAAAAAACTAAAACGGCAAATCTTTTTCGCTTCATCATTTTCCCTTAAGATGCGCTAAAAGATAAAGCGTTTCCTGCAAAATCCACTTTAATCTTAGCGTTTTCGCCAAACTTGCCAGATAAAATTTCTTTTGCAAGCGGATTTTCAACAAAACTTTGCACCGCACGCTTTACAGGTCTAGCCCCAAAATCGGGGTCATATCCCGCGTCAGAAAGAAAATCCATTGCACTTTCTGTAAACTCAAGGCGAATCCTTCGGTCTGCTAAACGGTCAGAAAGTTTTTCAAGCTGAATTTTTACAATCTGGCGAATATTGTCTTTTGCTAAACGATTGAACATAACAATTTCGTCAATTCGATTCAAAAACTCGGGGCGAAAAGTCTGGTGTAAAAGAGAATCGATTTTTTCTTTTACCGCATCGCTTTCATCATTTGACTTTGCTTCCAAAATTAAATCGCTTCCCAAATTGCTTGTCATTATAATAATCGTATTTTTAAAATCGACAACGCGCCCTTGCCCATCGGTCAATCGTCCATCGTCTAAAACTTGAAGCAAAACATTGAACACATCAGGATGAGCCTTTTCAATTTCGTCAAACAAAATCACGCTGTACGGACGACGGCGCACGGCTTCTGTAAGTTGACCGCCTTCATCGTACCCGACATATCCTGGGGGTGCTCCGATTAAGCGCGTTACGCTGAATTTTTCCATATACTCACTCATATCAATTCTAGTGAGCGACTTTTCATCGTTAAACAAAAAATCCGCAAGCGTTTTTGCAAGTTCAGTTTTGCCGACTCCAGTGGGGCCGATAAACAAAAAACTTCCGAGCGGCCGATTTGGGTCAGAAAGTCCCGCACGATTTCGCCGAATTGCGTCCGAAACAACTTGAACTGCCGTATTCTGCCCGATTACGCGCTTATGTAAAACGTTTTCAAGCTGAATGTATTTTTGCTTTTCGCCCGTAAGCATTTTGGAAACTGGAATCCCCGTCCACGTGCTAACAACGCGAGCAATATCTTCTTCGGTAACTTCTTTTCGCAAAAGACTTTTTCGTTCTTCGCTTACCTCAGAATCTTTTTTGTTGATTTCTTCTTGCGCAACTTGTTTTTCTAATTCTGGAATAATCGAATATTTTAGTTCAGCCGCTTTTTCAAGATTTCCCTCGCGAGTATATTTTTCTACGTCAAAACGAGCTTTTTCCAAATCTTCTTTGACTTTGCGGCTTCCTTCGATTATTTGTTTTTCGTTTTGCCATTGAAGTTTCATCGCATCGCGCTTAGAAGTCAACTCCGCAAGTTCCTTTTCCAATTTGTTCAAACGTTCACGGCTTGCCTCGTCTGTTTCCTTAGAAAGCGATTGTTTTTCAATAGCAAGTTGCAAAATCTTTCGCTCGGCTTGGTCAAGCTCAACAGGTTGACTTTCAATTTCCATTTTAAGTCGGCTCGCAGCTTCGTCTACCAAATCAATCGCCTTATCGGGTAAAAATCTGCTTGTAATATAGCGATTACTGAGTGTGGCAGCGGCAACAAGGGCTTCATCATTTATTTTTACACCATGATGAATCTCGTATTTGTCACGCAAACCACGCAAAATTGCAATTGCGTCTTCAACGGATGGTTCTGCACAAAAAACCTGCTGAAATCTGCGTTCAAGAGCTGCATCTTTTTCTATATATTTTCTGTATTCATCAAGCGTTGTCGCTCCAATAACGTGAAGTTCCCCGCGCGCAAGGGCTGGTTTTAAAAGGTTAGAAGCGTCCATGCTGCCTTCCGCCGCCCCCGCTCCAACAATGGTATGAAGCTCATCTATAAAAAGAATGATTCTTCCTTCTGATTTTGAAACTTCGGTTATAACGCCTTTGAGCCGCTCTTCAAATTCCCCGCGGAACTTTGCGCCTGCAACAAGTTGTCCCAAATCCAAAGAAAGCAATCGTTTGTCCTTTAAAGATTCTGGAACATCTCCGCTTGCAATTCTTCTTGCCAAACCTTCAACAATCGCCGTTTTGCCAACGCCAGGCTCGCCTATTAAAACAGGATTATTTTTTGTGCGACGACTAATCACTTGCATAACTCGCCGAATTTCTTCATCACGCCCAATAACAGGGTCAATTTTATCTTGACGGGCGCGTGCTGTTAAATCGATGCAATATTTTTCAAGGGAGCGCATTTTGCTTTCGGGGTCTTGACTATCGACTGTCTGATTTCCGCGCACAGCTTTTAAAGCTTCAAGCGTTACTTTTCTAGTGCAGCCAAAACGTTTAAGCAAATCTCCTACAGAATCGTGACTTTCTGTCATTGCAAGAAAAAGATGCTCCGTAGAAAGATATTGGTCTTTTAAAGACTGCATCTCTTGCTCTGCCTTTGCTAACACCGACTGCGCATTTTGAGAAAGTGAAAGTTGAACCGCTCCGCTCACCTTTGGGTAAGAATCTAGCAAAGTGTTAAGTTCTGATAAAAGAGTTTTTGGCTGAACGCCTATTCGTTCAACAAGTGGCGGAATTGTGCCGTCTTGCTGATTAAGAAGCGCAGTCAGTAAATGCTCTGCTCCAATTTCTCCATGCTCTTTTTGACGAGCTAAAACGCTCGCCTCTTGCAAGGCATCTTGAGTTTTTAGAGTCATATTGTCGTAATTCATTTTGCACCTCCGCATAATATTAGGAACGCTTTTGCGTTCCTTTTCTTTTAAAATACTTACAGAAATACAAAAAGGCAAATTTTTTTCGTGTCATTCTGAGCGCAAATTAGCGAGTCATTCTGAACCCAAAGGCGAAGAATCTCTCTTTGTCACGCAAACACTAGATGTTTCGCTTGGCAACGCCTACAACGCCTACAACGCCTAGCAACGCACGATGTTAAGCGTTACAGAAATTTTAGACTTCGGGTAAATCTATATTTCCAAATTCGCAAAGTGCACCAGAAATTCTGACACATTCTATGAGTTCAAGATTTTTTTTGATTCGATGATAGACTTTTAATTCGCCCCTACCCGTTCCGCCGCCTAAGACTTTCATTACTTTGCGTTTTCCTTCTGGGCTTTCGTAATCGCGGACAAACATTTCATTTGTATTACAAAAAATATCTATGTCAACAATACATTTTCTGTCATTTACGCTAATCGACCAATGTAGCTGAATTCCGTCTTCGTCTTCGGGCATTTCGGTACATTCGTATTTTGCCGAATATTTTTTGTGCCTGTTTGCATGAAATTCCACATTATTTCCTTCTATAGAAGTTAAAACCGAAATGGAATTATTAAAAACGCCTTCAAGCGCGAGGCAGGAATTTTTGAGTTTTTTTCCATTGATAATGCTTGTAAAATCCGAAGCACTCAAATGAAAAAAAGGAGAAGAAAAATTTTTCCCCCAATTTTTGTCAATATAGCCATGTGAACTTTCTTTTTTTACAACGTATTCTACGCCGTCAAGCGAAAATTTCCCCTCAAAATCAGTCTTTGCCCCAAAACTTGACCAATTTAAATCTTTACTTCTAAAATCGTGCGAAAATCCAATTTGTTTTTCAAAGTGAACATTCCAAGAAATTGTTCCAGATTGGCACAAATATTCAGGGTGAACATTTAATTCTGAATTTGACACCGAAACAGTTCCGTAACTTGAATCGTCAGAAAGTTGACAATAGCCCCGTGATTCATCCCCTACTTTAAGAATAAATTCAGAATGACCTACTTGAAGATTCCCTGTTGGAAAATACGAATTGACCTGTTTTCCGCCTTCGCCAAACACCCCCGCTTTTACCATCACAAATGACGGTTGAACAAACTCCTCGCTTTGTAAGGATTTTGCAGCCTGAGTTCCAGCTAACGCATATTGCAAGTCTTCTGCAACAACAACGTGCCGACTTTTAAAACCTAGCACACATTCATCGGGAGAAAGAGCAGGATTCACCACGTAAAATTCAACAAAAAAAGATTTTTCCTCGCCAGTTATAGCATTTACGCCATTTGTAACAAAGCGACAGCGGTCAAACCCATTTTTTTTTAACGCTCCCCGCAACATATACCGCTCACTGCGGCCTATATTCTTTGCTCCCATATTCCCACCCCATAAAATGTTACACTAAAAACGCACCTTTGCATTTTTTAGAGTTTTCCTTATATCATTTTCGGCAGGAAAAATATCTTATTTAAACATTTTCTTTATTGTTTTGTTTACTTCGGGGTCTGGCTTTACGGGAAAATTTGCATTTAAAAACTCAAAGCAATTTTGCGCATTTCGCTGAATATGCTCGTACCAAATTGAGTACAATTCTTGCTCAAAATTTTCTGAAGGATACGGCGCACCTTGAATGTCTGAAACGAGTTGTCGTAATAAGCGAATAACTTCTTCTGATTTTTTCTTATCCATGATTCTATTATACCTGTACACGAATTATTTTTCCACTATTTTCTAGTTTTTTTGCGATTTCCATTTCATTTCCAACAATTACGATTGCACGCATATTTTCAACATTTTGCGCCATTCTCTTTGCGGTAAGAACCAAATCCTTTTCTTTTAGAGAAACTAACCACTTTAGCCTACGCGCCTTATACGCATTATTTAATCCGTAAAGCGTCCAATAAAATCCTGTTGTCCCCCGCGAAGATGGTGTTTGCGGATAGACTTCATCGGAATAGCAGCCTGTAATTGCTTTTTCAACTTCGGCAAAAGAAAAATGCCTTGTGGAAATTTCAAATAATAGAGAGCTAAGAGCCGTTATTGTTTCAAAAGGTTTTGGGTCGCGCTCAGAATAAAAACGCATAAAATTAGAATCGCTATTGTTAGACAAAGAAACGCCATAAGCTCCGCCTTCCATGCGAATTTTCTGCCAAAGTTCCGTAGTTGTAAGCCAATGCGAAAAAACTCCGTCCGCAATACATTCACGGCTGTCAAACGGAGAAGCAGGAAAAGCTGCCGCTGCAAAGCCAACAGTTCCAGGAATTACAATAATTTCTTGCGGAGAAAATGGATTTTCATTTTGAAACGATTTTTCTGCTTTTTCTTCAAACGGAAGTTCTGTAAGGGCAAAAAAATCCACATCACTAAAACCATACGCCTTTTGTGGCGGAATCAAAGAAACGTTTTTTATAAACGATGGAAGCAATTTTTTTGCATTTTTAATTCCGTTTTGCGTTCCAGTAAGGTGAATGACCGCACCGCCTTTTTTTAAGCGGGCAAAAATATTTTTAAGCCGACGAGCAACAACTTCTACAGAGTCCGAAACGTTTTTTTGCACAGTAAAATAAGCCGAAAGCCCTTCCCAAATTTCTGTTACCGCACGATTTTTGTTAATTTTACACGAGGCTCTACTTGAGGCAAACAAAGAGGCATAAGGCACAAGGTAAGATTGAAAAGCATTATATTGCCCTAAAAGCAAATCCCTAAGACGCGCTGTGTCAGAAAAATCCGTTCCATTTAAACAATCTGAAAGTAAATCAAATGCACGAGATGAAAATTCTTCCAAAACTTTAAAATGAAAAATTACCCAATCGCGCCCAACGTAATTTTTTTGGCGAACTTCTTCACTTACGCAATCGGGAACACGTGCTGTGCAAGTGTAAGCACCAAAACCGCCCGTAACCCGTTGAATTTCCGTCTGAACAAAAGCCCAATTTTGTCCGCCCCAGCCAACTTGCGAAACGCACTCACATAAGCACGGCAAATGCGGGTAAAGCGCGGGGGGCAAAGTGTCTGCGGCAAAAGCCACGTCAACATACAAAATACCCGCCGTGGGTTCCGTGTTTACAAAAACTGGAATTCCCTGAATTTCCGTTGTTTTTGTGGAGATTTTTTCAAAATGCAAAGACAAATCGCTCACTTTAAGGCGCGGAATTAACTCGTTTTCTGATTCTGAGGGAATTGAATTTTGGAATGTGCGGAGTTTTTCAGAATCTTTTAAGACTTTTTGTTTTGTTTGCCGAGAAAGAATTTCTTTTGCGGTCTTTTTTTCTTGGGCAGTGCGGCGGTTGTTCCAAGAAGCCGACGGTGTTACACATACAAGCGTCCTTTTTTTGTTTTGCAAAAGGAGAGAATCAATCAAAAAAGGAATATAATTTTGGTCATTGTTCAAATCATCCCGAATTTTTTCAAATTCAGAGCGAAAAAAAAGTGTTTCCCAAGGTTTTGCTCCGTAAATCCAGCCACGCAAACATCGATTTAAAAGAACAATCGAATACGGACCTGACAAACGCTTAATTTCTCGATTGCTAAAATCAAAACTCATGCAAGTGCGCTCAATATCCTCAGACGGAATTCCATTTTTGCACAAATCTTCTAGCGTTTTTAAAATGACCTTTTGAACACGTTTTGCATTTTTAACTTCTACACCACGCAAACCGCAAGAAAGTTGGGAATACAATCTGCTACAAGAACACCCGCTTTGTGGCGCGATTTCTTCACCTAAACCGCTTTCCAAAAGTGCTTTACTGACGGGCGCACAATCGTCTCCCCACAAAAGTTCAGCAAGAAACATATTTTTTACGGAAAAACTTGAGCGGTCTTCTGTGCCATCTCCTGTTTGCCAAACAAGAGTTACAAGACTTTTTGCATCTTTTGAGTTTTCGTCCGCAGGTCCAAAGGCACGGACAAATTCTTTTACCGAATTTTCTTTTTTGCGGAGTGGAATAACTGCTTTGCTTCCCGCGTTTCTTATGCGGTACAAAACTTCTTTATCCAATAAATCTAATTGTTCGCGCGTTGGAATGTTTCCGTACAAAAACAAGCGACAATTTGCGGGACAATAATATTTTTTATGAAAAGCCCGTAATTTAGAAAGCGTTAATTTTGGAATCTCAAGCGGGTCACCGCCAGAATCAAAGGCATAATTTGTATCAGAAAACAAAACATTAGAGCAAATTTCGCTTGCAATGTTTTCAAAAGAAGAATAATTTCCTTTCATTTCATTGTAAACAACGCCCTGAATTGACGGTTTTCCATTTTTGTCCAATTCAAGCCTATGACATTCCTGCAAAAAAATTTCAGGTTTTAAAAGTGGAAAAAAAACGGCGTCCGCATAAACTGAAAATAAATTTAAAAAATCAGCTTTTACCGTAGAACTTGCAAGAAAAACTGTTCTATCGCTTGCGGTGTAGGCATTTAGGTAAGTATTTACGCTTTGATTTGCAAGGCGAATAAACGGGTCTTTTATAGGATATTTTTGTGAGCCGCACAAAACGCTGTGTTCAAGCACGTGAGCGGTTCCCATATTATCTTGCGCGGGAGTACAAAACGAAAAGGCAAACAAATTTTCCTCATCGTTGTTCAAAATGTGAAAAACTTCTAAGCCCGTGCGATTATGTTTTAGCCAAATTCCTTTTGAAGCGCAATCATCAATCGAAACTACATCAAGAACCGTAAAATCTTTGTAGACTTCGCCTTTTTTCATCATACATACACCTCGTCATCGTTTCTTCCAACAACACGAAGCTCTCCCTGCTCCCAAGCGCGACGCAACACGGTGTAAAACCGAGAAGTAATTTTTTCGCAATCCGATTTTAACACTTTTTCGTTGACTTCCTCATCCCACAAAATCGCTTCGGCACGATTTTTTGACACGTTTTTTAAAATTTTTCCGCGGAATGCAGTGGGCTTTGCTCGAATCAAAAGAGAAATTTCACGGTCGGTCATTTCGTGAAGTTTTTTCTGCAAGAATCTATCGTCAGAATTAAGAACATCTTCCTCCGTAAACAAACGTTGCCTTAAATCCGCCCCAAGCAACGGGTCTTGATTTGAAAGCGTGTCAATTATTGCCGCCTCAGAAACTGGATCCATTCGTTTTAGAATTTGCGCCAAAACTCCGCGTCCGTCCAAATTCTGAGAATTTTCCGTATTTTGAGTAAGCATTTTTTCGCGCAAACTTTTGTTCACCTGCTCTAAAACTTGGGGAGCAACGGGCTTCATTTTTGCAAGTCGCAAAACAACCGCTTTTTTTGTGCGAGTGTCCATTTCATTTATAACTTCGGCAGCCTTTTTCGGCTCAATTTGCGAAAGAACTAGAGCCTGCGTTCCTTCTGCCTCGCCAGAAAGCAAAATTGCAATTCTAGAAGCATTTGCATCTTCAAGGTAATCAAAAGGTTTTCCTTCGGGAAACTGCACCGACCGCGCAATTACTTCTTCCGCCTTTTTAGCTCCGTAGGCTTTAGTAAGAATGGCACGCGCTGTGTCAACTCCACCTTCTTCCCTAGCACGAACGATTAGCGATTCAAACTCTTGCAAAACTTCGCGGGCTTCTTCGGGCGAAACACTCTGAATTGAAGCAATTTCAGGAATTATCTTTTCGGTTTGCTCTTCCGTCAAGTGCGGAATTATTTTTGCAGCCTCGTCAATGCCAATTACAACAAGAAATTTTGCAACGCGGCGGTAAAGACTTTCTTTTTCGCCTTCTTTTTTTTCTGTTTCGGGAACTTTTATAAGTCCGCGAGAAGTTAGGACACTGGCAGCAGCCTTTACGTCTTCGCTAGTAGCATTTTGTTTTTTAAAATACGTGCCTGTTTTTGCCGCAACACGCGCTTCTTCTGGGGGGAGCGTTGGCGGTGGCGTATAAGAAGATTTTGTTTGGGGAGTTTTTACACTTTTTGTAAAAGCCTGATTTTTTTCTTGTTCGGTTAAAAGACTTCTATTTATATGTTCAAAAACAGGTGAGCGAACAAGTGCTTCATGTCCTGGCTTTGCCTCATGGCGAATCTGGCTTGAAATTGACTGAACTTTTTGCTCTTTTGGAAAATCTTCATTTTTATCCGATTCTCCTTTTGCCTTTTGATATGCGTTCAATCTGTAATCATTTATGTTCATATCGAACATTTTATTTTATCTTTTCACAAGTGACAAGGGGGCAAACTACGCTACAAACTGCCTGCCCCCCGCGATGTGTAAAGAATCTAGCATTTGTTTTACAGAGGAACTAGATTCTTCGGGGACGCACAAAGTGCTATGAACAAAGTGCTATGCACGAAGTGCTATTGCCCCTTCAGAATGACGCGCAAATTCGCACGAATCAAGAACCGTAAGTTGCAATAAATACACCAGCTGCAATCGCTGTTCCAATTACACCAGAAACATTCGGTCCCATAGCGTTCATCAAAAGGAAATTTGACGGGTCAGCTTCTTGTCCAACTTTGTTTGCAACGCGGGCAGCCATAGGAACTGCAGAAACTCCCGCAGAGCCAATGAGCGGATTGATTTTTTTGTTTTTCGGCAAAAAGAGATTCATCAATTTTGCCATAAGAACTCCCGTTGCAGTTGCCACACAAAATGCCACAAGTCCCAATACAATTATTCCAATTGATTTTCCATTGATAATTTTTTCTGGAGTCATCTGACTTCCAACACCAAGCGAAAGCAAAATAGATACAATATTCATCAATTCGTTTTCCATTGTTTTAGAAAGTCTTTCCACAACACCGCATTGTTTTACAAAATTACCAAATGCCAACATACCAATAAGCGGAGCTGCTGGCGGAAGAAGCAAAATTGTAAGAACTAACAAAAGCAATGGGAACAAAACGCGCTCAGTTTTGCTAACAGGACGCAACTGATCCATGTGGATTTTTCGTTCTTTTTCAGAAGTGAGAGCTTTCATAATCGGAGGCTGAATCATCGGGACAAGTGCCATGTAAGAATAAGCCGCAACCGCAATAACTGCCATCAACTTTGGGGCAAGTTTTCCAGACACATAAATTGAAGTTGGACCGTCCGCACCGCCAATAATTGCAATCGCGCAAGCCTGCAATATATTATAATTGGTGTTTAAGCCAGGAATTAAATTCATTAGGGCAACTCCAAACAATGTAAAGAAAACGCCAAACTGAGCCGCTCCACCTAACAGTGCCGTTTTGGGATTTGCAATAAGCGGACCAAAATCTGTCATTGCACCAATTCCCATAAAAATCAGCATAGGGAAAAATTCATTTCCAACGCCCGCACTGTAAATAATATGAAGCATTCCGTCTGGTCCTTCCCCCATGCCAGCCCCTGGGATATTTACCAAAATTGTTCCAAATCCGATTGGAATTAAAAGCAGAGGCTCAAAACCTTTTGCCGCTCCCAAATACACAATCAAAAATCCAATCACAATCATTATAACGTATTGCCAACCAGGAGCCTTAGCTGCAAATGGACTAGCAGACTCGGCTTTTTCAAGTGCTTCTTTTTGAAGTTTTGCTTGTGCAATTTCTTCGGGAGTATCCCTGTGAATCATTTTGTAAATTCCAGTAGATTTCCCGATATTTTTGATGAATGTTGAAACAGAAATATCTTTTGAACCGTTCCAATTTTCTGTGCCTTCTATGACCATTCCCATTCCTGCTGATTTTGCACCATCTGCGGCAAAGGCATTTGTTCCTATACCAACAACCGATGCAACCGCAAGAAGCGCAATCATAATAAAGGCGATTTTTTTATTTGTTTCAGTCTTTGCTTCTGGCATTTTTTTACCCTTTTATTTTAGTTGATTTCAGCTACAACTTGTCCATTAGAAACTTGAGAGCCAACTTGAGCTACAAAGTGAACTTTTCCACTTGCTCCCGCTTTAATTTCTAATTCCATTTTCATAGATTCTATGACAATGACGGTATCACTTGCCTGAACACTTGCTCCTTCAGAAACAGCCGTTCTAAGTAAAACACCCGCAACAGGAGCTTTTACAGGAGTTCCCCCTTGCGAAGCAGTTGTGCTAGGGGCAGTAGGTGCGGGAGCTGGTGCAATAGCTGACGCGGCTGGCGTAACAGGCGCAGCTTGTACAGCAGAGCCGCTTATGCTTGCAAGAACTTGATTATTTGTTACTTGAGTTCCTGCGGGAACAGAATAATTTATTGCTCCATCGGCAGTTGCTTTTACTTCAAGTTCCATTTTCATAGATTCAATTATAATGACCGTCTGCCCTTTTGAAACCTGAGTCCCATTTGCAAAGCACTGTTTTAAAAGTGTACCCGCAACAGGAGCTTTTACTTCAACTCCGCCAGAAACAACCTGCGCTACAGGCGCACTTGGTGCAACCGCAGCCTGACCAGAGGCAATCGAAACAGAATACGGCGTTCCGTTTACAGTAACAGAAGAACCATTTGCACTTACAGCATAAGAAGTTCCATTTACAGTTATTGTGTAAGAGCCACCCTTTGGAGTGGTAGAAGCTGGCGCAGCTTTTGCTGATTCCTCTTTTTTTGCCCCAAATGTGCTTGCCGCGTCAACTGGACCTTTTGCGCGATTTTTAAAGAAGTTAGCGGCAACTTTTGGGAACATTGCATAAGTCAAAGTATCTTCAACAGTTCCGTTTCCGCCATTTTCTTTTGCTTCAGCAACCATTTTGTCCCATTCGGGTTCAATTTTATCTGCTGGGCGACAAGTAATAACTTCTTCCATTTTATTTTGTTCAAGGGCTTTTTTAACGAGGTCTGAATTTGGTTCGGCAGGAAGTTTTCCATAGCGACCAACAAGCAAATCACGGAATTCCTGAGTCATATTGTTATAACGCCCCATCATCACGTTCATAACGGCTTGTGTTCCAACAATTTGACTTGTAGGCGTTACAAGCGGAACATATCCACAATCCTTGTGAACAAGCGCTATTTCTTTTAAAACGTCATCAATTTTATCGCTTGCGCCTTGCTGTTTTAGCTGACTTTCAAGATTGCTCAACATTCCCCCTGGAACTTGACTAACAAGAATTCTAGTGTCAGCACCAAGGAATTTTGATTCAAGTGAAGCATAATGAGTGCGAACTTCGCGGAAATATTTTGCAATTTCAAGAAGAGCCTTTGTGTCAAGCTCCGTGTCAAAATCAGTTCCTTTTAACATTTCAACGATTGTTTCCGTTGGACTATGAGAAGTTCCCATCGCCATAGAACTTATTGCGGTGTCAAGAATATCCGCCCCAGCCTCAGCAGCTTTAAGCTCAGTGGCAACGCTCAAACCTGTAGTTGAGTGTGTGTGAATTTCGACAGGAAGGTCGCAAGCTTTTTTTACAGCTTTTACCAATTCATAGGCATCAAATGGCTTTAAAAGTCCCGACATATCTTTTATACAAATCGAATCCGCGCCGAATTCCGCATAAGTTTTTGCCAAATCCGCATACTTTTCAATTGTATGGTACGGGGTAACAGCATAGGAAATCGCCATCTGA
>CALCEK010000043.1 GCA_937900125.1 uncultured Treponema sp.
ATCTAAGTCTTTTTTGTTGTTTGATGTAAGGTAACAGGGATGGGGTGATGATATGGCAATTGTCGAACTAAGAGAATTGGCTGAAGCGGCGCAAAAGGATTACGCTAGTGAAATCGTAGCAGGTTTGGTAAACAATGAGATTCGGGATTTACAAAGTGAAATTGATGATTCAGCCAATATAGAATTTATTGAGTTGAATAGTGGGCGGGGGTGGCGTATTTATCGTCGCACGGTGATGTTTGTGCTGTTCACCGTAGTCCATGAAATGTATCCATCGTCAGAGGTGGTATCCTGGAGTTACAGAGAACATTTGGACAGGGCGTTTACGATATCATCAACTCCTATGCCGACACCAACGAGATCATAGACATTTTCTCACGCATGGGCTTTGTGCTGGCAGATGGTCCTGAGGTGGAGGACGACAATCACATCTTCACCAAGATGAACTTCGCCGCTGACCACCCAGCCCGCGACATGCAGGACACCTTCTTCGTCAGCCAGCATCCCAACGATGTCACGAAGAACATCCTGCTCCGCTCTCACACCTCCAGTGTACAGGCCCGTATCATGGAGCAGATGCACACTGAGGACGGCAAGCTCACCGATGAATCTGCGGCAATCGCGGAGGATATTTCCCAAAAGATACAGTCATAAGCCATGCCGTTCCGCTGTTCGCAATGCGGCGAGTGTTGCCGCCACATAGACAAAGTGCCTCAGCTCGCCGCATTCAACGCAGGGAATGGAGTATGCGTCCATCTGCACGGCAACACGTGCGGCATATACGAAACCCGCCCTGAAATCTGCCGCGTAGATGTAATGTATGAAAAATATTTTGCCGGGCAATACACCCGCGAAGAATTCTATGCGCTGAATGAGCGGGTATGCAGGGATTTACAGAACAAACAGCGGCATACCGATTCTGGCTGAGGACGACAAGCCTGCAGATGAATCGGCGACGGTGGCGGAGGACATTTCCGCGAGGATAGCAAAGTAGCGATGAGCCGTATCAGCGTATCTTGCCACGCTGTTTGCCGAACACACGCGGCACAGGGCGAACATCTCCGAGAATCTGAAGCCCTTTTACATTGACGGCAGGGACAAGGAAAACGCCGTGATGCCCGAATTCACCGATGTGCGACCGTTCACCGACACGCTGGTGATTGTCAGAGCGTACGCGATAACAATCATAGAAAAAATCGACCTTGCGGAATACGACCACGCCTATTCCATGAAAGTTCAGTTCACGCTTTCAGACCCGACCGACAATGATTCCCCGCCCAAAGTGAGCGCGGACTACTGGACAGTCCGCTACAAAAAACGATTCTATATCTACGCGCCGCCCCGCTTTTGAACTACATGCTCATATTGGAAGAAAGTTTCCAAGTTCGCCAGGAATAAATGTCGTGCCAATCTGCAAGTCTGCGATAAGGCAGTGGTTGTGGGCGCAAGCGTTCCGCAGATTTTTCAGCATTTTTAGCACGGGCAACGCCTATCGCTCAACACAACAAGCGTCGACGCAGAAGCATAGTATAGCTTTATTCTTTTGTAAAAAATGGCATTACGCCATAATGCTAAACACCGCACCCGCTTCTGGCAAAAGCCCTGCAAGCCCATAAGTTCCTGGCAAAGAAGAAACCGCAACGCTTTGTTTAATTTGGTTTTGGTAACTTTGAATCAAAGAATCGCGCTGAGAATCGCTTAATTCCGTCACATCTTCCTTGCTGATAGGTGATTTTTTCATAGAAACCAACTGGTCAATAAGTGTATTTAAAATCCTGATTCTATCAACGGGAACGCCACGCTCGCCTTTTTCAGCAGGAGTTCCGCGAACATAATCAAATTGTGAAAAAACAACGGCACTTGATTTTACGGGAACATAAAGCCGCCCAGAAGACGCAGAAAAAACATTTCTGTACGTGAATGCATTCAGTGAAATTCCTTTTGCATACATGGCTTTACCCTCCTTGGAAGAATTTTTAGATTCTCTCTTCTATTTTGAATTTCGGAGGGAAAGCCGTGCAAGTTTAGAATTTTATGCGGATTTTTTTCTACATCGTAATCAAAGTGTAGTTTCGCGTTCCTAAACCGATTTTTTCGGCATGAGAAAGTGTTTCTTTCCAAACGGAATTCGGTTCGCTATCGTGCCACAAATCTTCGGTGATTTTTAAGCCCCGCGCAACGTTATCCGTAATTCTGGTGTTAGAAAATCGATTCGCCTTTTGACAGAGGTCAGAACAAGCTTGGTCAAGCGCAACTGGGTCAAAACTCGCTGCCATTCCAATATTTGGAATTAAAGGAGCGTCATTGTAACCGTGACAATCGCAATACGGACTCACGTCAAGAATCAAATTGATATGGAAACAAGGTCGCCCGTAACAAACTGCCTGCGAATATTCAGCAATTTTTTTGTTTAAATCAGAAAAAGCACCTTCGTTTGGATTGTAGATTGCGTCAAAATTACACGCGCCAATGCACCGCCCACAACCTTTACATTCCGCCTGATTGATTTCTGCCTTTCCGCTTTCAAAATGAATTGCATCTGAGCCACATTCCTTTGCGCATTTTTTGCAAGAGCGACATTTGTCTGCATTTACAAGCGGCTTTCCGTCATTGTGCTGTTGCATTTTTCCCGCTCGACTTCCGCACCCCATTCCGATGTTTTTTAATGCGCCCCCAAATCCCGCTTCTTCGTGTCCTTTAAAATGATTCAGGCTGATAAAAACATCCGCGTCCATAATTGCCCGCCCGATATGCGCTTCTTTGCAAAGTTCGCCATTTACAACTGGAACAACCACGTCATCTGTTCCCTTTAAACCGTCCCCGATTATCACCTGGCAACCTGTTGTTATGGGCAAAAATCCGTGCTGCATTGCAATGTCCAAGTGGTCAATCGCATTTTTGCGCTTTCCTGGATAAAGAGTGTTGCAATCGGTCAAAAATGGAATTCCGCCTAATTCCCGAACAACTTCTGCCACCGCCCGCGCGTAATCAGGTCGCAAATAAGAAAGATTTCCTTCCTCGCCAAAATGGAGTTTTATTGCGGTGAATTTTCCATCAAAGTCGATTTTAG
Source organism: uncultured Treponema sp. (assembly GCA_937900125.1). Taxonomy (GTDB): domain Bacteria; phylum Spirochaetota; class Spirochaetia; order Treponematales; family Treponemataceae; genus Treponema_D. The sequence continues at coordinate 3,071 of CALCEK010000043.1, forward strand.
AAATTTCCGCTTTTTTGCAAAGTTTTTTTAATTTGAGCGGAAGTCCACCGTCTGTTTGCGTTCTAAAATTTGTAAAATAAACCTTACTCGCTTCTTTTGTTTCCATAAAAGTTCTCCTTAACCACAACTTAATTTTAGCAAAAACAAACATCTCATTCAACAAGGAGAAAAATAATTAAACCTGTTAGGAAATTGCCTGGAAACTGCGTTGTTCCGCAAAGTCTGCCACTGTTTGCGGACAACGCGCCCCGCCTTTCTACTGTGCATTTTTTGTTAGTGGCGTTTTTAATTTGTGCGTCGAGAACGTAATTCGTCTTTCATAGACTCAACTTTGTCTTTGGTAAGTGGATAGCCAAACTGTAGCAAAAGGAACATCAGCAAATACATTATAAACGGAATAATTGTGGCTATTGTGTACAAACCATTGTCAACCGCATCGCTCTGGTCAAATGTTCCTGCAACAGTTGAATAGCCAATTGCCGCCATTGCGAGTGTTGCTCCAATTCCCGCAAGCGTTTGTCCCAGTTTCCGAGAAAATGTAAAAAAGGCAAAAGTTGTTGCTTCTTCGCGATGATAAGTAACTTTTTCGTGATAGTCAATTACATCATTCACCATCGCCCAAACTTCAAGCGTAAAAAATGAAACTCCAAATCCGCTTATAATATTTAGCGAAACAAACAAATACGGATTTTTTGTGTGAATCAAAAACATTACAAGGTAGGCAACAGAAGCAAAAATCGCGCCAAAAGAGCAAAGTGTTTTTTTGCCAAAGCGCATAACTAGTTTTCCAATAAAGGGCATTAAAATCAACATTGGAAGATAATTTGCAACCGTAATCAGTGCGTAAAGTCCAGGTTTTTCAAAATAATTTTTAAAAAGATAATTCATCACTGTGAGCGTGTACATATCGCCAGCTAAAAGCAAAAGTCCCGCAAGGCTTAACGTAACAAATGGGCGATTGTGCAAAAGGTTTGCGATTGTTTTTGTAACATTGTGCTGTTTTTCTTTTGCTGCGGGAGAAATGTTTTCTTTTGTGAGCAAAAAATTTGCAATGTAAATTATAACCATAAAACCTGCAAGGCAAATAACCGCACCTAAAAGTTTGCTTCCATCAAGATACTTTACGCCTGTTTCTACAACTGTGGAATAAACAAAAAGCGGAAGCAAAATTCGTCCTGGTAACGAGCCGATTCCACTTCCGAGCGAGCGCATTACAGAAAGTAGCGAACGTTGTCTACGGTCATCGGTCATAACGGAAGCCATTGAGCCGTAAGGAATATTTACTGCGGTGTACAACATTCCGTACAAAATGTAAGTTATGTAAGCGTACAAAAGATACTGATTCTCCGAAAGTCCAGGAATCTGAACAAACATCAAAACGAATGCGATTGCCATTGGGAGCGAAAACCACAAAATGTACGGTCTAAACCTTCCCCACTTTGTTGGTTTTTGTCTGTCGATTATTGCGCCGCAAATTGGGTCGTTGATTGCGTCCCACACGCGGGCAATCAGCATAAGAATTGTAATTTTTCCGAGCGAAATGTGTAAAACATCCGTGTAGAACATTTGCAAAAATGACCCGATTGTTCCAAATGCAAGAACGCCCCCCGTGTCGCCAATGGCATATCCGATAATTTCTTTTGCGCTGAGTTTTTTCTCTTTTACCTCTGCCATACTTCCTCCTCAAAAATATTTTTAAGTTCCTGATAATCTGAATTTTTCCGAACAAAAACTGGCATTTTTCCGATTGGACAATCAACTTCAATTTTGCCACCAGAAAATTCTTGTTTTGTCCAAACGTGAATCCAAGAATCCGAAGGCAAATAAACGCTCATTTTGCTTACACCAGATTTTGTAACGGGGCAAACTAAAATGTCATGCCCAAACAAATATTCATATTTTTCAGAATACGCATTTTCTTCTTCATAATGATAAAAAAGCGGACGCATTACGGGAGTTCCATTTTGCGCGGCTTCTTTTACTAGCGTTTTAATGTACGGCGTAAGCGACAAATGCAATTTTGTACACCGAGCAAGATGTGTCAACAATTCTTCGTCACTGTCAAACTGAACATTTCTTGCGGGCTGATTTCCTTCGTGACTGCGCATAAATGGCGAAAACACATTCATTTCTTCCCAGCGCAAAAGCAATTCTTTTGTCCGCGTCATTTGCATAATCGTTGTGTAACCGCCAATGTCAGAATGGCAAAGCGCAAATCCGCTCATTCCAAGAGAAAGCGTCGCGGGAATTACAGAAGCTAAACCATCATCAAGCGACCAGTCAACGTGCTGGTCTCCGTTCCACATAAGCGGAGAATATTTTATGGTTTCGGTAAAACCTGCCCGCGTAAAAAATACAATTTCCCCCGATTTTCCACGCTCTTTTATGGCTTCCGCATTTAACTTTGCCCAAAGGCTAGACCACTTGTTGTGAAGCGACCGCGCGTTTTCTTTACTAAAAAGAACCGCGTCTACAGGAAGATATTCCCCAAAGTCCGCCATCCAACCCGACATTCCCAAATCAATCATATTTTCTTTTATGACATTTTTGTACCATTCCCAAGCGTCAGGATTTGTAAAGTCAACCATTGCTGCAGGAAAAGTTGTGATTGTAACTTGATAATCTTCGCCCGCCGCATTTTTTACGCAATAGCCTTTTTTTTGTGCCGTTTTGTACAAAGAGCCTTCAAGTGTAAGAAACGGATTTATGTATCCCAAAAATGCGATTCCTTCTTTTTTCCATTCTGAGATTTTCTCTTTTAATTCGGGATAAAGTGTGCTGTCAAATTGCCAATTCCACATTACTTGGTAGCCGAATTTTGTTTTGCGGCAACCGCACCAATCCTGACACCAAACTCCCGCCACTAAAACGCCGCGTTTTTTTGCTTCTTGAATTTTTTTTTCGACAATTTGCGTTCCTTGCTGAATTCCAAGAATTGCACCGTTGTACACCCAGTCGGGAAGTTCATTTTGTATTCCCAACTTTTGCGAAAGTTTTTTAGAAAGTTCCAAAAAGGACTGCGCTTTTGTTATGGTGATTTTTGCATTGTCGCGGAGCTGAACAGAAAATTGCCCCTGAATCCTAAAATCAAATTCCGCATAAGAAGAAGTGTCTGCGTGAAAAAACCATTTGCCATCTGTAACAAAAGTTGGTTGCACATAATAAGATTCGTATTTGTCAAGGTGATTTACCTTTTTTTGTTTTGCGCCAAACAATTTTTGTAAAATGACCTTTTTTGAAATTCGCCTTGCGTTTTGATGTTCCGCAACCCAAATACGCACTCGCTCACCCGCAAGGTCAAAGTGAGAAAATGTTTCTCCCGCTCCGTAAAAATGTTTTTCCAAAACAGGGAATGTTAAAAACAAGCGATTCGTTTTTTCATCCAAAAAATTTGGTGTGAGCAAAATGGAATCTTCCGTTCTTTCTGCCAAAAGATTCCCTGCAATTTTTCCGTCAGAAGTTTTAAATTCAAGGCGCAATTCATTTTCTGATTCTAAAATTATAGTGGCGTTTAATTTTTTTAAATTTGAAATTTTATCTTTGTACAAAAAACTTCCCCGATTCATTTTAAATGGAGAAAATCCTTGCGCAACAGAAACTTGCACTTTTTTTATTTGTTCAAATGTCAGCATAATTTTCCTCAATATTTGTAAAATGGAACGCGCAACATTCGCGCAAGTGCGCAAAGTTCTTCAGAAATATTTTTATATGCTACAACAAAATGCGGTTCCCATCCGTCAAGCACCGCGTTTTTTACCAAAGTTTTAGAAGGCGTTTTTGTTTTTACAACCAACGAAGTTCCCAAAAATTGTCGTGGCTTATCCAAAATTTCTCCTTCGGAAATAAAAAATCTAAACGCGCCATCTTTTGTCCGCCCCACTCTAAAAATTGTTGCCTGAGAACTTGGCTTACAACCGAATTCCATTGTAGGTCCAATTTTTCTGTTTGGATGAACGCCGACATTCGCCCCCGTGTCGCTTCGGGCAAGAGAACAATTCGCCATTCCACAATGCCAAAATGTGAGCGTATTTTCTTTTTCGTCAAGCGAAACTGGGTCGCCAAAAAATGCGCCCTCGCCGCCAAGCAATTCGGTAATCAGCATAGAAAGTGCGCCGTATAAATCGCTTTCGCAACTAGAAGGAATGCCGTCCATATTTAAAAGCGAAAGAACTGCGCAAACGGGCGTTCCAAAGTCAACAAAAAAATCTGGCCAACACCGCGAAGCCAAAGCGGCAATTTTGTTTTGCTCAACAAATTCGGTGTAAGCTTTATACAATCGCGCAAAATCCAAAACGTTTTGTTCTGGAATTGAATCAAGATTTACAAGGATTTTTTTTGACTTTTGCAAAACATCTTCAATTTCTTGTGGCGAATATTTTTTTGCTTTTAAAATGAGTTCTCGCGCTTCTACAGAAATAAGTCGAGTTCCAAAAACACGGCTCAAATCGGAATCAAGTGCGCGTCCAAAACCAAAACCATCTGGCGTATGCCCCACGGCTGCAAGTTTACAAGCACGAAGTTGACTTTTTACTTTTGCGGCTAAGAAAATTGTTTTAAGTTGCGCTTGCACTTCTTTTTCATCGGGCGAGCCAAAAATGTATTCAAAACTTCCCTCTTGAATAGAACAAAATGCGTTCGCTGCAGAAAACGCGCCCGTTAAAGAATTTAATCTTAATCTGCCGCCGTCAATTACAGGTTCGCGGAGTGTCCAAATTGTAACGCTTGAATCTTTAAAACGTCTAAACACTTCTGTTGCATAAGCGGCGTTTGCAAAAGTTACATTTTGTAAAAGTAAAAGATATTCCTTTTTGCTACGCTCTAATTCGTTGAGCCATTCGCCCAAATCGTCAAGCGAAAGAAGCATTTTTTCTGGAAAGGCAAAATCAATTTGTTGCGCTTGTGAAAGTTCGCGAATAATTTTTTGTGATTCCAAAAAAAGTTTTTGTGCGCTTTCTAAATGAAAAGTTCCCACGCCGATTGGAATATAGGCAACGCAAAAATTTGTCTGGATTTTCATTTTGATTCCTCCGATTTTGCCTTGTAAAAAAATTCCTTGTTTTCTCCCAACATTCCAGGCACTGCTCCTTGCCTGATGAGCGGTTCGCGCTCTGGATGCGAAAGTACCCATTTGTTTTTTTGCAAAAGCAATTTTCCTTCTGCGGTACAAAAATCTTCTTTTGCTTTTTGCTCAAGCGGAGTGTTTGTGCCACGTGGCAAAATTACAATGTTTTTAAATCCAGAATCTTGTGTGCGGCAAGGGCTAAGATGCAATGTGGTCTGATAAAGTTCAACGGCGGTGTTAACGGGAACAAAAAATATTTGTGCCAATTTTGAATCATAAGTTGGAAAAGAAAAATTTTTCTCCGAAAAATCAATATCCCAAACGTGTCCTAAAACAAGCACAAAATCTGTAACGGCAACATTTATTTCGCTTCCTTTGTGAAATTCAAATCCGTTGTACGTTGAATTTTTTCCATTGCAATATCCAACTTGAATTTCCATTCCGCCGTAAATTTCATTTTTGATTTTTTCCGTGATTGCAAATTTTTCCAAATCCGAATCAGAAGGAACATAAATATTTCCCGCGTATGGAATTTCGGTTTGGGATTCCATAAAATCGATGCTTTTAGAAAAATCGAATCCGCGCACAATTTTTCCGTAAGACAAAAATTCAGAATCTTCTACAGAAAAAATTTTTACATCATTTAAGAGTCGCAAATTTTCCAAAAGGGATTCTTGTTTTTTTTCCACAATTATGCCTCGCCATTTACAATGGTAAAGGTTGCACTAAAATCTTTTTTGCCCAAGCCTTTTTCTAAAGCCGCATTGTAAACTTGACTCACGGCTTTTTCGCCCAAAAGATTTAAATTTTTTTGCGCAGCCAAATCAAGCGCGAGTCCAACATCCTTTGCCATATTTTCAACAGAAAACGCAGTTGTAAAATCACGCGAGCTAATAACTTCTTTTTTGCTATCCAAATAAAAATTTTGCGCCCCGCCATAAGAAATCGCCTTTGCAAAAGTTTCCACGCTAATTCCGTGAGCACCCGCCAAAGCAAGAGTTTCATTTACTCCATTTTGAATTTGCGAAACCAATGCGTTGTGGCAGATTTTCATAACAAGTCCGCTTCCATTTTCTCCCATGCGAATTACGTTTTCGCCCATGTAATGCAAAATCGGCAAAATCTTTTGGAACAATTCTTCGCTTGCACCAACGTAAATTCCAAGTTTTCCTAAAAGGGCGGCAGGCCGAGATTTTACAACTGGAGCGTCAGCAAAATCCGCACCAGCGTTTTTAACTTTTTGAGCCAATTCCACAGAAACACTTGGCGAAATTGTACTCATATCGATGCAAATTTTTTGCGGTGTTAAAAATGGCAAAATTGTGTTATACACAAAAGCCGAATGTTCAGACTTTGGAACCATCGTGATTATAATGTCTGCATTTTGCGCAACATCAATTTCATTTTTGCAAGCAATAGCACCTTTTTTTACCAAAGCCTGAATATTTTCCTCGTGATGGTCGTAACAAAAAACTTCTTCGCTATGCTTTGCCACAATGTTTTCGCACATTGCGCTTCCCATTATTCCCAAACCAATAAATCCAATTTTCATAAAATTCCTCGCCTATTCTGACTTTGTGTTGTCCCACGCTTCGCAAAAAGTTTTTATGCCCTGAGTTGTGTATGCGTGATTCTGAGCTATTTTGTAAACCGCAAGTCCAGCCGTTACAATGTCCGTGCCAGCTAAAGCGCAATCGACAATTTGTTTTGGGGAACGAACCGCCGCCGCAATGATTTGCGTTTTTCCGTAAAAGCCGTAATTTTTGTAAATGTCAACAATGTCTTGAATATATTTTTTGCAATCTTCGCCGTTGTCCTCTTTCCAGCCGATAAATGGCGAAACAAAAAGCGAACCATTTTTTGCGGGGAACAACGCTTGAGAAGCAGAAAACACCAAAGTTACATTTGTGCGGATTCCTTGTTTTTCCAAAGCACGAACGGCTTTTATGCCTTCTTCTGTTGCGGGAATTTTGATTGCAAAATTTTCACTGTAAGAAGCAATTCTTTTTGCCTCTTCAACCATTTCTTTTGCATTTTCTAAGTGCGGGTTTATTTCTACAGAAACAGGAAATTTTTCTATGCCAGAAAGATTATTTTCCCTAATCCATTTTGCAATGTCCGAAATTGCAGCGACAAATGTTTTTCCACTTGCCATAATGTGTTTGGGATTCGTGGTAACTCCATCGATTCCAAATGCGGTGTAAGCGTAATCAATTTCATCAAGTTTCGCGCTATCCAAAAAGAATTTCATTTTTTCCCTCCAGAAAAAAATTTTAAAGTAAAGAGCTAACTGTTTTTTTCAAAGCTTCAAATCTTTTTTCGTCCAATTCAACATCGCCTAGCGGATATTCGCGACTAAGAGATGCGTATTTTGGAAGTCCCAATCTATGATACCGCAAAAGTTCAAATTCTGTAATACCCAATTTGTGAATGTACCGCGCAATAGAAAGTAATTCTTGCCCATTATCATTTACGCCTGGAATTACGGGAGTTCTAACTTTTATTTTTAAAGCGGGAAACTCTTTTCTTACTTTAGAAAGATTTTCCAAAATCACTTCATTTCCGATTCCTGTGTAAAACTCGTGCAAGCGACTGTCCCACAATTTTATGTCCATAAGCAAATAGTCAAGTTGCGATAACACAAGCTTAAAATCGTCCCATTTTGCAAGCCCCGTTGTTTCCATTGCGCGATGAATGTGGCGTTTTCCCGCTTCTAGCAAAAGGCTGTGGGCAAATTCTGCCTGAAGGAGAGGCTCGCCACCGCTCAACGTAAGTCCGCCCCCAGAATTTGCGTAAAAAACGGAATCTTTTTGAACTTCTTCTAAAATTTGAAAAACAGTTTTTTCTTCACCAATAACGTGCAGGGCTTGGGCAGGACAAACTTTGTTGATTCTTTCTTTGTCCTTTATAGGAATGTTATGATTCCATTTTAAGCCGCCAGTCAAAAGTATACACTCAAATTCATCTCCAAGTTCGCGCTCACAATTTTTGCATCCAATACATTCTTTGTGATGCCACGCAAGCTCAAATCGGCGTAATTGACTTTCGGGATTCGCGCACCATTCGCATCTAAGCGGGCAGCCCTTAAAAAAAACGACTGTCCGAATTCCAGGTCCATCGTGTACAGAAAAATGCTGAATGTTAAAAATTGTACCAACTTTTTCAGACACAACAAACCGCCTAGATTGCGCTATGTTCTGTACGCAAAATTATGTCGTTTTGCAAATCGGGCGAAAGTTCCACAAAATACGCACTGTAACCTGCAACCCTAACCAAAAGACTGCGGTAATTTTCGGGTTCTTTTTGTGCCTTTAAAAGAGTTTGCTGATTTATTATGTTAAACTGCAAATGCCACAATTTTAAATCGCGCCAGCTTTTTATAAACGAAACAATTTTTGCGCTTCCTTCTGAGCCAGCAACTGTTGCAGGGCTAAATTTTATGTTTAAAAGCCGAGAAGCCCGATTGTTAAAGTCCGTATTTTTTGTTCGGAAATTTGAAAGCAAGACTGCGGTAGGACCGTGCGTATCAGAACCTTGCGATGCCGAAGAACCATCAGAAAGTGCCGTGCCTGCTTTGCGCCCGTTGGGTAAAGCTCCAACAACTTTTCCAAATGGAACATTTGCAGATTGCGACACATATCTTAAATCCATATTGATTCCAAGATATTTTGAATAATCATGGGCAAACATAACGGCAACGCGGTCAATTTCTTTTGCAATAGAATCGGCGTAAGAATCATCGTTTCCGTATGATGGTGAATGTAAAAGTCGCTGACGGATAAATTCTTCGCCAACAAAATCTTTGTCTAGCGCAGAAAGAACTTGTTCCCAAGAAAGCGTTTTGTCTTCAAAGATTGTCTTTTTTAACGCTGCCAAAGAATCGCATGCCGTTCCCAAACCGATAAAGTCAAAAAAGCCAATGTCAATTCCGCCAGGAATTTTTTCTTGGTGAAGGTCAATTCCGTTTTCCATACAAAGTTGGTGTAAAGCAGAACCGAGCGGACTCGCAAAATGTAAAGGTCGCCGTTTATTTGCAATGTATTGTTGCTTAAATGCAATTTTTAAAATATAGCGTTCTTGTTCAAAAAAGGCATTTTTCAATTCGTCCCAAGTTTTAAAATTCCGAACATCGCCTGTTTCAATCGTTAAAAGTTCATCGCCGTATTTTTTCATCCGACCATTATTGAGTGTAAGCTCAACAACCGCGCCAAGATTCACAAATGGGCATGGCGTTGTAAAAGTATCCAAATTTGGCATACGGACTTCTGTGCAACCGCTAACAGCATAATCGTTTGCCGAAGCAAAATCCGCACCTTTGCTAACCAAAACCCGAATCACTTCTTCATCATTTATAAGTTTAGGGAATCCTGCGCCGTCCTTAATTGTTTCTGCAACTTCGTACAAATATTGTTCGGGCGAACCAGAATGAATGCGAGCGGCAAGGTCGGGATAATTCAGCGGGAACTCGCGTTTGTTTTCCAAAAGCAAATAAGTTAAATCGTTTGTAGCGTCATTTCCATCTTTATCCACACCACCGATTGTAACGGCTTCCCAATGCGCATAACCTTCATTAAATTTAACGCCAGCGGGACTCACATACAAATCTTGATACTGCGCCATTCCCAACCACATACACTGAAAAAGTTCTTTTGCCTTTTCGCGAGTTAGCCGTCCTTCGCGCAAATCATTTTCGTAATACTTCCACAAATATTGGTCCATTCTGCCGTTAGAAATTGTCGCACCCGTTTTTTGTTCAAGGCGGCTAAACAACTGAATAAACCATTGACTTTGCAACGCCTCGTGAAAAGTTCGAGCGGGATAACGCGGAACTCTTTGGCAAATTTCTGCTAAAGTCAAAAGCTCTTGTTTGCGTTCTGGATTTTGTTCGGTCAAAGAAAGTTCTTTTGCCTTTTGCGCATGACGCTCTGCCCACAAAATAATTGCGTCAGAAACAATTATAATCGCTTGGTAAAATTGCGCTTTGTCAACGCTTTCTTGCGGATTCAAATCATCTAGGGAATCTAATTTTTGTTTTGCCTGATTCTTGATTGATTCAAAACCGCAGTCGATTCCTTTTTTAAAATCGTGAACCCATTGCAACGCAGAACGCATTGAAGAAGTTTCGTTTACAATGTAGCGCGATGTAAACAAATCGGAAGGTTCATAAGTTAAGCGCAAAACATCGTCTGGCAAAGAATGAGATAAATCATCATAATAAGTTTTACCTTCCCAATAAGGCGCAATTTCGTTTTCTATAATTTGAATATCTTCTTGTGAAATTTCAAAAGGCGATTCTGAGCGATTTTTTGCCTGCTTTACAAATTGTCGCAAAAAACAACCGTCAAGTTCGGGGTAAACAAGCCCGTATTTTCCGCTCCTGCCAACTCGTCCCGCCAAAAGTTGGTGTTCATCAATTGACACCTCGATTTTTTGCGCAATATGATAGAGTGCTTTTGCCCAACGCAACACAAGAGATTCGCCCTCTGTCTCTTTAAAACTTTCCGTAAAGTATCTTGCCCGCTGAACATCAACCGCCGATTTTGAATCTTTAAAGCTATCATAAATTTTTTGAACACGCGATTTTTCTTGTCCTGGCAAAGTAAAAACAATTTGTCCGTTTGTAGACGCAATCCGTTCTTCCTGCGGCGAAAGTGTAGCGGTAAAAAAGGCTGTTTCGTTTGACATATAAAACCTCTATTTCCTAGTAGAATACTATACTTTTAGTATAAAAAAGATTCCTCTAGTTGTCAATACTCGGTTTTTTAAGTAAAATGCCAAGCAATGTCGCCCGCCATATTGAGTGGCATTCCCCGCGAAATACCTACAATTTTTTTCTCAGATTTTTTCTTCCTCTGAAGAAATTATTTGTGCTAATTTTTTGGCAAGTTCGGGGTGAGCCATTGAAAGTTCTTCAAAATAACGTTCGTGTTCAATTTGAATACGGGCATACAAGGTGGGATATTTTTGTTGGAGTTTTTCATCGCGCACTAAACGATGATGAATTATTTTTTGCACAACTTCTTCATTTTTTTCAAGCAAAAGCGATTCAAGTTGTGCATGGCGCAAGCTGATTTTTTGTTCAATTTCGGTGTGATTTACAAGAGTTTTTTGTTGGTCTAAAGATTCCAATGTCATTTCAAGAATATCAAGAAATTCATCTTCTTGAACTTCACTCCAATAATCTTTAAAGTGCTGAATTTCTTGTTCCTGAATTTTTTGCATATCAAAAGTCCCAGAAACAGAAAGTTCTTTTGCAATTTTATTTGCAAAGTCCATCATCACTTTTTCAGCATCGCGTCCAAACGCCCACTCAAATTCCGCCTGCTCAACCGAATAATTTTTTTCTAGCGGAACAACTGTTTCATCCGCAGGGTATGGGTGCTCTAGCCCCGCAGCATCAAGGGCAAACGCAATCCTTGCCCTAACAACGCGCTTTTCAATCAGCTCCATTGCCCCAAACGCCCTAAGTTGTTCATTTACCGCGCCAACGTGTCCTGCAAGATAAAATTGAATTCCCTTTGCGGAAAATTTTTTGTAAAGGCGCAAAAGTCGCTCCGCAGCAGTTGCATCTACGCTAGAAATTCCACTGGAATCTACGACAAAAATTTTGGTGTCAGCCTTAACAGAATTTTCTACGTCATCGCAAAACTGTTTTATGTTTGCGTAAAAAAGCGGACCAGAAAATCGGTAAATAATCACATTTTTAATCGGAACTGCCGCAGTGCCTTTTCTTGTGAGCGAATAATAGCCTTTTAGTCCAGGAACGATTCCCAAAAAATCAACGGCGGGTTTTGATTGCCGAATGATAAACGTTATTGCCGCTAAAAGAACTCCAACAATAACACCATAAATTGTTCCCAAAAGCAAAACAGAAGCAAAAGCTGCGTAAAAAATGAAAAACTCACTTTTATCCAAAGCTCGCAATCTGTGTGCCAAAGAAAATTCAAATGTTCCAATCAAAGCAGAAATCACAATTCCCGTAAGAACTGGCACTGGCAAATAAGCAATAAATCCCGTTCCGCAAAGCAAAATTAAAAGCATTGCTAAAGAGGCAGAAATTGACATCAACTTTGACGAAACGCCAAATTGGTTTGCAATTCCCGTGCGAGAAACGCTTCCGTTTACGGGGCAAGAACCGCTTAATGCCGAAGCAAAATTTGCTAAAGCGTAAGCTAAAATTTCTTTGCGCGGAGAAATTGATTCTTCGTATTTTAATGCGATGTTGCTTGTTGCCAAAAGTGTTTCTGAAAAAATAACTACGGCGATTGACGCACTCTGAAGCCAAATCCGTTTGTCAAAATTCAGCAAAACAGAAATGTTTGGAATAAAAAACGATGGCAATCCAGCTTGAACACTTGGAAGAGTTTTTATTCCGAATTTTTGGTCAATGTGAAAAAAGAATGTCAACGCAGCTCCCACAAACATCAAAATGGGCTGGCTTGGCAATTTGGGAAAAAAATGTTTTGAAAGCAAAATTAAGGCGATTGTAAAAAGTCCGAGCAATAACGAAATTAAATTAAAATCTCGAGCGGCTTCATTTTTTATGTGAAGCAAAAGCGACAAAAGTTCGCCCGTACCAGCGTTTCCGCCAAAGAGTTTTGGAATCTGCATACAAATAATTGTCATTCCAATTCCCGTTATAAAACCGCCCATAACAGGTTGCGAAATAAATTTTAGAATGCGGTCTGCCCTTAACAAAAAAAATAGAAAAAGCCACAAAGAAACCAAAATCGTTATGCAAGGAATTATTTGCAACGCTTCCGCACTTTCTGGAACAATTTCCATTGCGGCAATCATTCCGCCCGTAAGAGCGGCGGGGGCGGCGTCAACACCAAAAACAAATCTAAAAGAAGTAGAAAGTAGCGCAAACACAAAAATCGGAAGCAGAGAACCATACAAACCATACACAACTGGTAAGCCCGCCACCGAAGCATATCCCATACTAATCGGAATAGAAACAAGCGCGATTATAATTCCAACAAAGCAATCTTTTAAGTGCGCTTTCATTTGTTATTTTCCAACGCAAAAATGGCTAAAAATGCTTTCAAGAATATCGTCTGGGGTAACGCTTCCTGTAACTTCGCCTAAAGAGTCAAGGCTGTCTTCTAAATCTTGCACTACAGCGTCCATTGCAAAATCTTGATTCAAAACAAAAAGCGAATGTTCCACCCGCTCCAAAGCTTCTTGCACGGATTTTTTTTGTCTTTCTGAACCGAGTCCCGCCACGCCCGAATCTCGTTTTTCTGCAACGCACAGAATTTCATTTGTTAGCTGAATTACATCTTGTAATCCTGCGCCACTTTTTGCAGACACCCTAACACTTCCCTTACAAAAATCTAAAATCGGCAAAGGAATATTTTGTTCTTTTGCTTCATCGGAATCAGATTTATTTAATAGAAGAATACAAGGAATATTTTTGTGTTCAGAAAAAAATTCAAAATCGGCATTTTCAAAATCAAAACGAGAATCTTTCACGTACAAAATTATGTCGGCTTCAAAACTTAAATCTTTTGCAGCTTCAACGCCTTCCGCTTCGATAGAATCCGATGTTTCCCTAAGCCCCGCAGTGTCAAAAAGTCGAACAGGCAATCCGTCAAAATCAACCCAACTTTCTAGCCAATCGCGCGTAGTTCCTTCAATGTCGCTCACAATTGCGCGGTCTTGTTTTAAAAACGCATTAAATAGACTGGATTTTCCCGCGTTTGTTTTTCCGCACAAAACAATCTTTGCGCCATCTTGGAACAGTTTTTCGCTCCGCCAAGAATCAAGCAAAGTATGCAAACGATTTTGCGCTTGTAAAATTAAATGCGTGTCAAAAGAATCAGAAATATTTTCTTCATCCTCGGGATATTCAATTCCAACTTCCAAAGTGGCAATGGAATCGATAATCAGTTTTTTTATTGAATCGATTTCTTGCAAAAGTTTCCCAGTAAGTCGCTCGGCAGCGCGCCCCCTAGAAGAATCTGTTCGGCTATCGATAATTTCTTTTACGGCTTCTGCGCGAGTTAAATCTGTTTTGCCGTTTATGTATGCCCTAAAAGTAAATTCTCCCCGCTCCGCTGCACGAAAACCGTTTTGCAAAAGTAAGCCTTGAATTTTTTTAACAACCGCAATTCCGCCGTGACAAAAAATTTCCACCATATCTTCGCCAGTAAAAGATTTTGGTGCGCGGTAAACGCCAAGCATTACCTCGTCAATTTTTTCTCGACTTGCGGGATTCAGAATCCATCCATAAACAAGAGAATTTCCTTTTGCCTCTAAAAGTGCATTTGGGCGAGAAAACAACGTGGCGCAAATTTTTATACAATTTTTTCCGCTCGTTCGTATAATTCCAATCGCGCTAGGAACAAGTGGCGTTGCTATTGCCGCAATTGCTTCTTCTGGAACGTAACCCAAATTTGTCATCGCCAAAACCCCGTTATTGGCAAAATGTGCAAAAAGCGAATATTGTGTGCGGGTTGCGCGGGCACTTCTTCTTCGTATTCGGGATTCAAAACGCTGTCTAAAATAGAAAGCATTGCTTGGCTGCGTTCTGCCGCTTTACTAAGCGATTTATTTTTGAGATACAATTTTTCCTCAGAATCGTCATAGCTAAATGCGGGAAGCCTTGTTTGTTGCGGCTCTTCATCTGCCTTCCACGGAGAAATTTCATTGTCGGCGGGGTCGGGGCGAATGTCATCATAATTTCCGCCAGAGTTATTCCAGAACATATAGCCGTGGTCTGCCCCATCGCGAACACCAAAAACTTCGCGCAAAACATAATCGGAATTATAATAAGTTCGGTCGTATCGGACATTCATATAAAACGCCTGAACCCACGGTCGCACAACAATGTGATTTCGTCCAATTACAGTGTTTCGATACGTTCCATAAAAATAGATTCGGTACGGGCGTTCGGCTAAAGGTTTGTATTCCAAAAAGTTTTGCTCAAAATGAGAAGGATAAAACATTGGGCAAATAACATCAACGTATTCACTCATAAGCTCCACGTCTTGCCCAGTGCGTGTCCCAGAACGATACCAGCCGTTTGCACCGTAAATGTCAATTCCGATTGGAGCTTTTATATTTTCGCGGGCGTAAGACAAAAATGAAACCAACGCACTTTCCTTATCCATTCCTTTGTCGCGCCAACGATACGTTGCATTTGAAAGATTTGTTCCATCGGTCGGGAATCTGATGTAGTCAAATTGAATCTCGTCAAAACCGCGTTCAATTAGTTCTTTGGCAATTTCTACATTGTATTCCCAAACTTCTTCGCTATACGGGTCAACCCAATTTTCATCATAATAACGAGTGCGTTGCGTAGTATTTCCCGCTGCATCGGTAACATCTTCTGTTCCGCGGATTCCAACCCACGGGCGATTTGTTTTTGCGTTCCAAACAGCGTATTGACCTTTGTCATATTCAGAAAGATGTTTGTCCTTAAACACAACGATTCTTCCAATCAAATAAACATCGTCTTTTTTAAACTCGTCCACAAAAGTTTCAACATCGATTTTGTATTGCGTTACAAATCCTTTTTGTTTTAAGAGCGGACTTTTGGGTTCAAATCGCAAAAGTCCATAATCGTCTTTCATATCAACAACAACCGCATTTAGTTTGTTTTTAGAAACGATATTTTTGTATTTTTGGATTCCCGCCATATTTCGAACTTGATAAGAGGAAATGTAAACCGCTTTTCTACTGTCCGCCTTTTCTCCCCAAGGAGTCAATGGTTCGTTCGGAGTCAAAAGCCACAACTCACTCAAAGAAAGTGGTGTTTCCATTTTTGACACCGCATTTGGAACGTAGGCTGCATTCACGGGAAAATCGCTCAACAAAAGTTGCTGTTTCCAATCCAAATATGGCGAGGGCAATTCCGAAACTTTCCCAGTTTTCAAAGAAATCGAGGCGAGTTTTCCGACAGTTGTAAACACAAGGGCGTTTTTGTTTTGGCATAAACCATCGATTGTATCTAAAGCTTCAGGACCTGTGTAAACTTTTTGCGCACGTTTATTTTTCCAATCAAAACGATAAATGTTTGGCAAAAAAGTTTGCGCACAATAAATTTCAACAAAAAGAGAATCGTCTTCCGTGCTACAAACAACTGGAACAATGTCGCTAACTTCATCGGGAGTCAAAGTTGGCAAAGCCGTAAAACCCGAACTTACGTCAATCCAAGCGGGTCGAGCCGCATCTGCGCGATAATAACTAAAACCATAAATTGCGTGCGACATAAAAACAACAACTTCGCTAGATGCGATTGAGCCGTCCTTTGCGTAAACAGGCATGTGTGCAACCGCAACAGATTTTATTCCAGATGTATATTGACTTGTTGAGCCGATTGACTTCCAATTTTTTCCGCCATCGCGCGTAAGGTAAACAGAATCTTTTGTTGCTGTAACAAGAATATTTGGGTCTAAGGGGTCTGCGCAAATGTCCTTTAAAAGTGCCGTTTGTACTGCAAGAGATTTTTGTTTTTCTGCGTATTTTTTGATTGTTAAAGTTGGAAGCCCCGTGTTACATTCTTCAAAATCGTGTAAATTCAAAGAGCGAATAATTCCATTTGCTGTAACAAAATACCAATAAGAATTTGCCTTGATTATCTGACTAACTTTTCCGCGAGTCCAAACTGGTTCAAGTTTGTTTTCAGAAATAACACGAAAAAGTCCGCCGTCTGTTCCAATTAAAAATGGATTCTCAGAATCGTTTACATTCAACGGCACATCAGGCAACTGATAAAGTGGTTTTGTCTGAGCAAAACAAACAGTGGCTAAAAAAAACAAACAGACTTTTACAGATAATCTACGCATATTTCGAGTATCGGTAAAAATCTGATAAGGATAAATTTAATTTTTTTTCGCCGTTACTTTTTACTTGTTACGCAAGGCGGTTGTAGATGTTTCGCGGGCAACGCCCACTCAACATGACACGGGCAGCGGGTCATTCGGAGCAAATCAAGTTTACGCGATGACAACGGAGTGCGCAATTTTTTCTATTAGTGCGGGTGGCGTGAGTGCGTAGTTTGGAAAAAAATCGTGCGAAGCATTTGCGTGAACTAGTGAAGCTTGAATTGCAGCCTCTTGTGCAGAATAACCTTGCGAAAGAAGGGCGGCACAAAGTCCTGTAAGAACATCGCCACTCCCCGCTTTTGCCAAAGCGGAATTTCCTAGTGGATTTATAAAAACGCCTTCTTCTGTGGCAATAATGCTGTTTGCGCCTTTTAACAAAAGAGTTGCGCACGGAAATTTTTCTACAAATTTTTTTGCCAATTCCATACGATTTAAAACGATTTCTTTTACAGAAAAATCTCCTAGTCCGCATATTTTAAAAAGAGAAACACATTCTTTTGGGTGCGGAGTTAAAACGATGTTTGTATAATTACAATCGCGCCGTTTTTCCAAAAGCTGCCGAATTCTAAAATCGTAAAAAATGTCTGCGTCCAAAACGCAAGCTAAGGTGGGATTTTTTTCTAAAAACAAAAATGCTTCGGCAGCTATTTTTTCTGAACTCCCCAGACCCATACCAAACGCGAGGCATTTGCAGTTTTCTGGAAAATTTTTTGTAGCCGACATAAGATACGGTGGCAAAAATGAATCAGAATCCAATTCGTCCAAAAAAAGAGTCGCAAGCCCCGCACCAAAATACAACGCCGCACTTGCCGCCAAAACAGCCGCTCCTTTTTTTTGACCGCAAACAAAAACCGTATGCCCAAAAGTGCCTTTGTGAACATTTTGCTTTTTTCTAAACGGCGGATGAATGTCCGTTTGTTCCAATAAATGCGCAACTGGTTTTGCAAGAGATTCAAAAGCGGAACGGCTGACACCAAGATTTGCACAGACAATTTTTCCGCAAGCGTCTTTTGCCGCATCGCTAAACAGTGCGCATTTTAGGCTTCCCATAGAAACGGTTAAATCGGCACAAAAGACTTCGCCTTCGCAATTTCCATTTAGGTCTAAACCGCTTGGAATGTCGCAAGCTATTTTGTAAACATCAGAAATTTTATTTGCAGCGCGAACAGCGGCTTCTTGTGCGGCGGGAAGTTTTCCGTGAAATCCGCTTCCAAAAATGCAATCCCCAATAACGCGCAAGTCCATACTTTTTTGCTCAAAGAATTCGTCCAATTCGTAAACAACAATTTCTCGGATTTGCAAAAGTTCGGCGCGTTTTTTTTGCAAAGTTGCCAATTCTGTTTTACATTCGCCAAAAGTGCAAAGCGTAACAGAAATATCTTTTCCGATAAGTCGGCGGGCTAGGGCAAAACCATCTGCGCCGTTGTTGCCAGTTCCTGCCAAAATTAAAACTGAAGCGCGTTCCATATATTTTTGCGGATTCGATTTTATAAAATGCAAAACTTCTTGTTCTAATGCGCTTGCAGCATTTTCCATCATCAACTCTTCGGAAAGCCCGTATTGTTTGCGGCAACAAGTGTCTAAAACTCTTGTGTCAAAATATACTTTTTCCATTTTATCCCCCCGAGTTCAAAATTCGGCAAATTTCCCCAAAAATTACACGGGAATCAATTTTTGCAAAAAACGTCGTTGTGGTTTTGCGGAAAATGGGTTTTGTTTGCAAAGTGGGGTACTGTCAGCAGAACAAATGGGGCATTTGCAAAAAGGGCGCGGGCGGGAACTTGCGTTGTAAACAAAATGTGGTATAATTTTATTGTGAAACAGATTGAAAAATTTTCAAAAAAAATGGGGATTTGCGGATTTTTTTTGGTGATTGGACTTTTTTTTGTTTGGACACCGATTTTTTCTGCATTGGATTCTAAAGCGTTTATCTTTTTAGAACGTGCGGCAAACAAAAATCGTACATTAAATATTTCGCCATCTTTGCTGCTTACAATGCAAGAAGAGGCAAATTTTAAAACTGCAAATGACGCAATTCTTTCTCTTACAACGCTAAAAACAAACATTTTAGTCTTAGACATAGCGGAAGCGGCGTTTGTGCAAGAAGCGAATGATAGTTCAACAGAAATAATTTCTCGCATAGTTCCAATCCCCCAAAAGATTCAGGAAAAATTGCAACTTAACCTTTCTCCACCGCAAAAGGAAATTTTAAACGCAAATGTTTTGTATCCCCAAGCAAAATCCACAGAAAAATTTCCAAAAGCTGAATATTTTTCGCTTCCACCGCTTGCTTCGATTGGGGAAAAAGTAACGCTTGCCTTTTCGCCCCAAGAGCAAAAATCGCCCGTGGTGCGAACACCGCTTTTTTGCGCTTACGAAGGCGGTTTTATTCCGAGTCTTGCAATGGCGGCGGCAATAAAAACGCTAGGGCTTTCTGCGGACGACATTGAAATTTGCGGGGGAAAATACGTTCGGCTTTTTCTTTTGGACGGGCAAATTTTGGAGATTCCCATTGACGATTCTGGGTGCGTGATTTTTTCTGACATTCCGCAATATTCGCTTACAAAACTGCGGGCAGAAAATGTGGCGGGTGCGGCACAAAATTACGGGGTTTTTAAGCAACTTGCGGGCATTTGTGCGGGAAAAACGATTTTGTTTGGCGATGGAAACTCCGTACGCGATACTTTTACAAAAACCGCTTTAAACGACCACAATTCAGAGGTTTGGGTTCAGGCGGCAGTTTTAAATGGCATTCTGGAAGACGGCGCATTTTTTAAGCCTACACCGATTTTTTTAAAACTTGTCCTTACAGCCCTTGCCGTTTGCGCAATGATTATAGCGGTGTTTTCTGACAAAACTTTGCTTTTTCATTTAATTCCGAGTGTTTGCGTGATTCTTTTGGCGGGAATGAATTTTTTGTTGTATAAAAAATTTAATATTATGATTTGGTTTTTTGGGCTTTTGTTTTACATATTTTTTTGTTGGCTTACAACTTTTCTTACGCAACATCTTGTTGTAAAATGGAAAAAGCGAGGTTTAAAATGAATCAAGAAATTCCAATTGAAACACTAATTCAAAAGGCTTTAGAAATGCTTGCCTTTTCTTACGTTCCGTACTCTCGGTACACAGTTGGGGCAGCACTTTTAACAAAACAGGGCGAAATTTACACTGGTTGTAACATAGAAAATGCGGCTTACGGACCTTCAAATTGCGCTGAACGGACGGCGTTTTTTAAAGCAATCAGCGAAGGCAAAAAAGAGTTTAGCGCAATCGCTGTTGTTGGCGGTCCGAATGGCACAACAGAAGAATATTGTATGCCGTGCGGTGTTTGCCGCCAAGTTATGGTGGAATTCTGCGACAAAGACTTTAAAATCATAATCGCAAAATCACCCAAAGACTACATTGTAAAAAACCTAGAAGAAATTTTACCATTTAGTTTCAATCCGCAAGACAAAATCGGCGCAAATGCAAAATAAAGAGGGCGGGCGGTTAGCGGAACGAATGGTTTTGTTTGCAAAACAGTCAGCGGGGGTCACTTGATTGTTAGCCATTCCCAAAAACTGGGGTCTTCTTGACCGATTCTCCAAAATGCAATGCGGTCTACATTTTTGCTTTCGTACAATCTGCACCGCGTTACAACAGAATAGGTGTCCTCAAAATAGCCTGTCACTTTTACTGGAATCGTGGTTGTAAAATATGGAACACCATTATCGCGCTCAACTTCGGTAATGCCATTTTCGTTTAAAATCCGATTCATACTATTGAAAACCCACGCTGAACCATAAGATTCGTCCTGCCAAGAGCGACCGTAAAATGGTAAGCCCATCACCAATTTTTTTGCGGGAATAACGGTTTGGCTGTAATTTACCACGCGCTCACACCAATCCATACTCGCAACAGAGCCAGGCTTGCTCCCTGACCAATGTTCATCGTAAGCCATAATTATAACACGGTCAACAAGCGGGTGAATGTCTGCATACGCATAAACGTCATCGGCAATTGTCCTAACACGAGCCGCGATTGCAACTGTAAACCATTTTTCATTCCCGATTCGTTTGCGAATTTCGCTCAAAAAAGTACGAAAATTTTTTCCATCGCGAGCGGGAACATTTTCAAAATCAATCTGAATTCCGTCATATTGTTTGGAAGCGCGGACAATTGTGTCAATCACCTTTTCGCGAACACCAAATTGCGGATTCAAAACCATGTGCGTCAAAGCGCGACCCGTGCAAGTTACCACCAAATGAATGCGCCCATTGTAGCCTTTAAATTTTGCAGGATTCGGAATTTCGGTAATTTCGCCATAGCTATTTACATCTGCGCTAAAATAGCATAAATCCGTTACGGGCATATCATTTGTAAACTGATATTCGCGCCCTGTCATAACATAGCCCCAAACTTCGTGCATTACAACTTTTTCGCCTTCTGGGCTAAGATGATTGTAAAGAATTGCATTTTTGTCTACGGTTGCCACCACGGCTGTAGTTTCTGTTTCAATTTCTTCTTCTTGCTGAATTTCTTCCACAATTTGTGTTGACTCAGAAGTTTTGTCTTTTTTTCCACCCGCAATTCCGCAAGAAACACAAAGCACAAAAATCAAAGCAACAGATAAAATCTTTTTTAACATTAAATCTCCCTCTCATTTAAATCACACCTAGATTCAAAAATCACGGCACGTGTATAATTTCCCTTGGTTTTGAGCCATTTGCAGGTCCCACTAAACCACGTTCTTCCATTTGTTCAACAAGTCGGGCGGCGCGGTTGTACCCGATTTTTAATCTGCGCTGAATGTAACTCGCACTTGCTTTTCCCGCTTGCATAACAATGTCAACAGCTTTTTCAAAAAGCGGGTCGTCCTCGCCAGAATCAAAACTGCTCATTTCCCCTGAATCATCTTCGTCATCGTCCACAAAAATCTCATCGTCAATATATTCAGGTTCGCCCCACGATTTTACCGCGTCTACAACATTTTCAACATCTTGGTCGCTCACAAATGTTCCTTGAATGCGGATAGGAAATGGGTCGGTGGAACTTGCGTAGAGCATATCGCCTTTGCCAAGCAATTTTTCAGCACCAACTTGGTCTATAATAATGCGACTATCCATTTTTCCCGCAACCATAAACGCAATTCGGCTAGGAATGTTTGCCTTTATAAGCCCCGTAATTACATCGATTGAAGGGCGTTGCGTTGCTAACACCAAGTGAATCCCAACGGCACGGCTCATTGCAGCAAGCCTAGCGAGAACGCCTTCTAGTTGTTTTCCTGTAGTTGCCATTAAATCCGCAAATTCGTCAATTATAACAATCAAATACGGAAGCGTTTCTGTCGCCATCTTTTTTTCCACGATTTTTTTGTTAAACGTAGAAATATCGCGCACTCCCATTTGGTCAAGAAGCGCGTATCGCCGTTCCATTTCACACAAACAATATTGTAACGCTTGCATTGCCTTTTTTGGCTCGGTGATTACGGGGGTCAAAAGATGCGGAATGTCATTGTACAATTTTAATTCTACAACTTTCGGGTCTATCATAATCATTTTGACTTCATTTGGACTGCGTTTGTACAAAATGCTCAAAATCATACTGTTGACACAAACTGATTTACCCGCTCCCGTTGCACCTGCAATCAATAAATGCGGTGTTTTTACAAGGTCAATAATTTGAGTTTCCCCTTGAATGTCTTTTCCCAAAACAACTGGAACTCCCATTTTTTTCCATTCAGGGCGAGCTTGTTCCAAACATTCCCGAATTGAAATGATTGCGCGTTTTTTATTTGGAACTTCAATTCCCACCGCTTGCTTTCCAGGAATTGGGGCAACAATACGCACGGAGGCTGCCGCAAGTCTAAGCGCGATATTGTCTTGCAAAGCGACAATTTTGTTTAGCTTTACACCAGGCGCGGGGAGCATTTCAAACATTGTAACGACTGGACCTTTGCGAATCCCCGTAACATCGGCTTTAATCTTAAACTCATTTAAGGTACTTTCAAGTTTTTGGGCGGCCTGCTTAGTTTCATCATCAATAATCCAGTAGGGGTCGTCTGCGTAAGCGGTCAAAAGTTCCGTTGAAATTTCATAAGGTCCGTGGACTTTGCGATTTGGGCGGTAATCAGGATTTTCTACCACAAACGGCTCTTTTTTTGGTTCAACAATTTCTGCATACGCAGCGGGCGCAGCGGGCGTAGCCATTGGCGAGTCGATTTTGTCTGGCGCAAAAGCGGAAGCGAGCTGGGGCGCAGGTACAAATGGCTCTTTTTTAGATTCCGCGTTTTCTTCTGGCACAACAAAAAGTTTTTCGTTCGACAAATTAGCGTCTTCTTCTTCAGAATCGAGTGAACGGTCTTCATCAAATTGCTCATTTTCAGCTTCAATCAATTTAAGCTCAGACTCGCTTATGCCCGCTTCGTCAAAATTGGTATCTTCGTCAACAACATCAAAATCGTCCGCAACAGAAAAATCTTCATCGCTCGCTTCGTCTAAAATGGTTGCTTCGTGCGAAAGATTCGCTTCAACTTCAGAAATTGGCTCGTCATCGTCAAAAATATCGGCTTCAGAAAGAATTGTTCGTTCCGCATCAGAAAAATCTTCCGTCGCAAACTCTTCATTTGCCGCCAAATTTTCGTGCAGTTTAAGATTATCTTCAGAAATACCGCGATTTTCTTTTACCTCCGCCAAAACATCTTTGTCCATTTTTGCAAAAACATCGTTTAGCTTAGGAAGAATTTCGCCCGTGCTAGTTTCTGTTTCTTGAACACTAGAATTCGCTTTGTTTGCAGGCAAAACATCTGCGGCATCCAATGAAGAACGTTCAAATTGTTCAATCACTTCATCAAATTCGACCTCGGCATTTTGCGTATTTTCTAGCTGATTTTCATTTACGCTTTCCTCGCTTGGCGCGGATTCTATCTCTTTTTTATCTACAATTTCAGTTTGGTTTAAGATTTGCTCTTGTTTTGGGACAATCGCTTCTTCGGGCGGCGTTTCTTTTGCGGAACTAGCACGAATCGAAGTCCCCAAATAAACAACCCGCGATGTTCCATCGTTTAAAAGCGAGGCTTTTTGCATTTCTGTAGTTTCTGCCGCAGACACGCCGTGCATTTTAGTAACTGGCACTTCATCTAAAAGCGTTTTTCCCACCTCAGAATCAGAATTCTTTGTAGAAGATGCAATTTCCCCCGATTCGTCAAAATATTCATTTATGTCAACGGGTTCGGCAGCCTCCCGCTCTTCTGCCGTGCCAAATTTTGTAAGCCGCTCAATTCGGCTTCGATTTTTCTTTAAAAAAGCTGAAATTCGCATTCCAAGTTGTTCTTTTCGAGATTCGGTTTCTTCTTCGGATTCTGAGGAATGTTTGTCTACTTTTGCCACTTCCTCTTCGCCATTCATAAATTCCTCGTTCACAATGGGGTCGGGAAAATCTTCAACTTCGTCCACAACATCGGGAATTTCGGAAAGATATTCGTCATCCCCCTCAGAATCAAAATCAGAATCGTCAAATTCGTCCTCCGATTTAAGTTCATTTTCAGATTTCTGATTTTTTGGCTTGGACGAAATGATTTCATATTTTTTTTCAAGAATTCCCGAAACCACAAGCGTAACAAGATATTCCGCAGCCACCAAAAGCACTGCTATAAATAGAAGAATTATGATTTTTGCAACGGCAACAATGCCCACATCGTTAGAAGCAATGCGTCTGCAAGAATTTTCAGAAATAACGATTGTAAAAAATGGCAAAATGCTCACCGAAAGGCACATCAGTCGCTGCAAAGACCAGTGCGAATCAATGCAAAATGCCCCAGAAACAAAGAAAAATATCGGAATTAGAAAACTACTTAAACCGTAAGCTCCTACAAGAACTTGCCCCAGCCTAAAAAGTACACCTCTGTTTTGCGTAGGAACTGAACCAAAATCAAAAATCCCCGAAAAAATTCCTATAGAAAAAAGAGCTGACAGTATAAAAAGCACAACTCCAGCCACCAAAGAAATAATTCTTTCTTTGGAAAATGAAATCTTTTGCATAATCCCCACCTTAAAATTGTTTATCGGCGAATTTTATATTAGATTTTACTGATAAAATTTTTCTGTTCACTTGCAAAAATCCTTAGTTATTTGTATACTATACTTGTGTCGGAGTTATTTATTGTAGGAACACCCATCGGAAATTTGGGCGATATTACACTGAGGGCATTAGAAACCTTTAAAAAGGTAGACTTTGTGGCAGCGGAAGACACGCGACACACCCTTGAACTTTTGACGCATTTTGATATTCACAAGCCGTTAATCAGTTGTAGGGCGCAAAATGAGCGTTTTGCTTCTGAAAAAATAATTGACTTGCTGAATAAAGGACAAACTGTTGCGTATGCAAGCGATGCGGGAGAGCCTGGAATTAGCGACCCTGGTGCGATTCTTGCGGGATTGGCACGGGGGGCAGGACATACAGTTATTCCGATTCCTGGTCCTAGCGCGTTCGCAACGTTGGTTAGCGTAGCGGGAGTTGGTGGTAAAACACTAATTTTTGAAGGATTTTTATCCCCTAAGCCTGGCAAAAGACGCAGTAGGTTACGGGAATTGTTGGCAACGGGTTACGCTTTTGTGCTATACGAAAGTCCGTTCCGTATAGTAAAATTACTTTCCGACCTTGCAGAATTGGATTCTGAGCGGCGGGTGGTTGTTGGCAGAGAATTAACTAAACTTCACGAAGAAATAACCGAAGGAAGCGCACAAGAAGTTTTTGCCGATTATTCTTCGCGTAACAAGGTTTTGGGAGAATTTGCGGTTTTTATTTCTGGAAATAAAAACATTAAACTTACAGATAAATCTTCCGATAATGAAAAGGAGGCAGGTTACTATGATGATAGATAAAATTTCGGGAATTAATCCCATAAACAGTGTGCAAAGCATTAAACGTGCAAATGCAACAGGCAGTGTAAGCTCCGGTTCAGATGAAATTTCTGTTTCTGATGAGGCGAAAGCTCTGTCAGACGCATACTATCTGAATCAAGTAGCAAAAGAAACTCCAGATGTGCGTTCAGATTTGATTGAAAGCATAAAGGTGAAAATTCAGGATCCAAATTATTTAAGTCCTGCAACAATTGCCGCCACAGCTGACCGTATTCTAAGTGCATACGGACTTTAATTTTGGAGTGCATATTAACCTGTTTTGAACTTGAGTTTCAAAATGGGTCTAACAGCTTCACAGAAGAAGGCGGAACTTTTGTTTCCGTCTTTTTTTGTTTACACGATTCCTACAATGACTTGTTCAAAAAAGTTTGAATAGTTTACATAAAAGCGGAGAATGTTATGGCAGACTTTGTATTTAAAATCCAACCGAATATTATTTTAGGGGCTTACACAACGGCGCGGTTAGGGCAATATGTAAAAGAATTTGGTAACAAGTTTATGCTTATAATTGACCCGATTTTAAAACAAGTCGGTGTTGCCGAAAAAGTAACAAATTCCCTTTCTGACCGAAAAATTGACTTTTTTACTTATGATTCGATTCCCGCTGGCGCAGACACAAAAGTTGCATCTGATGCGCTTGTTTTAGCTCGCCAAGCCCATATTGACGGAATTATTGCGGTCGGTGGCGGAAAAACAGTCAGCATTGCCCGCTCAATCTGTGCGGTTTATAATGAAACAAAAGATTTGTATGATTTTGTTGACGGAGAAGTGCCAAAATCAGCTCCATTACCGCTTATTGCACTCCCCACGACACTGAGGGACAATTTTTTGTTTACAAATAACGCCCCAATAGTCGATGCACGTTCAGGAAAACTCAAACTCGTAAAAACACAAACTGGATTATGCAAACTTGCACTTTTTGACCCAAACCTTCCGCTTTCACTTTCAGAAAATCAAACTGCGGCAATGGCAATAGAAATTCTTTGTATTGCAACAGAAGCTTATTTAAGCCCGCGAGCAACATTTTTTAGCGATATGATTGCAGAAAAAGCGGTTGAACTTTTAAGCTATGCGCAAGAAGGCTCTCCATCGCTAACAATTACAACGCCAAAAGAAGTTTTGTTCAGCCAAGCGGGGTGTATGGCAAGCCTTGCCTCCGCCTGTTCTTCTAGCGGAGCTGCCGAATTGCTTGCACTTTGCTTAAATGCGCGTCACACAATTTCGCGTTCGCTTAGTACCGCAATTCTTTTTCCGTACATAATTGAAGATGCAGCACAATATCGGAGCGACCGTCTTGCAAAAATTTCGCGTCTAATGCGTTCTGCTGAATCTGATTCTTCGGATGCGGATGCGGTAAAAGCTTTTGCGGAATATGTTAGACAAAGTATTGCAAAAGCAAATCTTCCTTCGCGCCTAAAGGATTTATCGCTTAACATAGAAAAACTTTCGCTTGTGGCAGAAGATGCAGGCGAGTTAGATTTGATGCAAAGTCTTCAGCGCAGCATGACAAGTGATGATTTGTTTGAGTTTATCAAAAAAGCCTTTTAAAACTTTATGATTGCTCCCGAAAAACTTTTTCAGCTTTCTGAAGGACAAAAAAGACGAAAACTTGCCCTTACATTTGGCGAACTTGAGCGCGACATTGCGGGAATTGCCGAAAAAGGAACGGAATACAATTTTTCTTTGCCGCGCAAGGAATACACAAAAGCCGTAACACAAGTTTTGCTAAAAGACCCAAAACTGCCAGAAGAAACCGCAAAAGAATTGCGCACTCTTTTGTCTGTAGAGGATTTTGACGAAAGGCGAGTTTGTAACGTTGCAAGAAACGCTTTGCTTTCCATAATTGGAACTTTTCCTGCGGAGTGGGACTTGGTGATTGCCCCGCACACTATACAAATAAATGGTACAGTGCAAGAGCGCGTTTTTTTTCGCGGAGTAAGCGTTTATGCCGAAGATATTCGTTCACCGTTTAACCTTGGATCAATTTTTAGAACAGCAGAAGCAATGGGTTGCGAAAAAGTTTATATTTCACCGCATTGCACTGACCCAATGCAAACAAAGGCACTCCGAAGTTCTATGGGGTGCATAGACACCTTAGGATATTCCCGCGTTGCTTTAGACGACCTGCCCGCAAACATTCCCATTTTTGCGCTAGAAACGGGTGGTACGCCACTTACAGATTTTGTTTTTCCAAAACAAGGAATTGTTCTGCTTGGCTCGGAGGAACTTGGCTTAAGTCCGCAAGCTCTTTCAAAAGCAAATAGTGGAATTGTAACAATCCCAATGACAGGTTTAAAAGCCTCGCTCAATGTTGGCGTTGCATTTGGAATCGTTTTGCAAGCTTGGACAGAAGCGATTCGGGCAGGACGGGCAAAAGATTAGCGGCTTATGGTTGCCAGCCGCGGTCAACGTTAAAAAGCACTCCGTTTAATTCAGAATGAGAAAGCAAATAAAATCCGTGGTATGCAAAAGCCGAATCTTCAATTGGACGAGTGTTTTTAGGTGCATTGTGAGTAAAACCTGGCAAAATTGCATTGCAGGTGATTCCCAGTTCTGCGTAATTTGAAGCGACTGATTTTGTTAAAACGCTTACACCCGTTTTTGCGCCAGAATACGCGGTGGTCGTTTTGTAAGAGCGAATTGAATCGGTACGGGTTCCGCCAAACAAAAGAATTCTTCCCCATTTTCTCTCAATCATTCCCTTAAGACATTCGCTTACAAAAATGCCAGGAAGCGCGTAATCTTGTACCGCCATAGAAAGCCAATCTTGCGCAGAAGTTTCTTCCAATTTTTGTTGAACAAAAGGGCCATAACATACCGTAAGAATGTCAACTTTTGGGAAAAGTCGTTGCAAATCTTCGCTCGGAAGTCTACCAAAACGCAAATCATTTGCACAATCGGTAAAATCTGCAAAAACAAAATCTCCCGTGCAATTTTCGGGAGAAAAGGGATTATGCCGCCCCGCAACTGTAACGTGCGCTCCAGAATCTGACAAAAGTTCAGCCAATTTTAGCCCGATTCCCGAAGTTCCGCCAACGACAAGTGCATTTTTGCCTTCAAAACAACAATCCATAATGCAATTATATCACGAATTGAAAACTTTACTCATTTTTTTTTCGATTGCGACTTTGGAGCGCGAATTAGCGCACTATGCAAAAAAGCGAAGCGGGAAAAACGCAACTTTGCGCGTCATTCTGCGGGGAAATTTGCTACTCCACACTAATCAAAAAATGCTTTATACTCACGATTATGAATCTTGACGAGATTGTAATTGTTTTAGCACATCCAGAAGAAAGCAGAAACGTGGGGGCGGTATGTCGTGCAATGGCAAATTCTGGAATTCATAAGTTGCGCATTGTTGGCGACAAAAATAGTTTTGATGCCGAACGGGTTCGCATTTTGGCAATTCACGCCGCAATAATTTGGGAAAAAGCCGAATTTTTTGCGTCAGTAAGCGAAGCTGTTGCGGATTGCGTTTTTGCAGCGGGAACAACGCGCCGAAGGGGGAAAAAACGTAAGGGAAAACTTTTGTTGCCCGAAGAATTTGCAGATTTAGCGCAAAAAACGAATGGCAAAATTGCGGTTGTTTTTGGAAATGAACGCACAGGACTCACCGACCAAGAATTGCTCGAATGTACAATGGGCGTAACGATTCCTTCTAGCGAAGAATTCGCTTCCCTCAATTTAAGCCACGCCGTGCAAATTATTTGCTACCAACTTTTTAGAACGCAAAGGGATATTTCAGGCTACACGCCAATTCCGCTCAGTCGCCTTAACGACACAGTAAACGTCATCAGCAAAAATCTAAAGCAAATAGGATTTTTTTCTAAAACAGGCCAGACAGAAATGGAACAGTTTTGGAAAACGATTTTATCTCGTGCCGCATTAAGCGAAGGAGAAGCCAAGTATATAGAAAAGATTTTTACAAAAGCTGCGGGTTTAGCTAACAAAGCTGAAAATCTTCAACAATAAGTTCGCTCCCGCTAGAAACCATACACGCATTTGAAATAGAATGTTTTAACTGTCGAATATTTCCTGGCCACAAAAACGAGCTTAGGTATTCTTTTGCACTTTCAGAAATCAATTTTTTGTAATCGGCGGCAAACAACGAAGCCAAATACGGAATTTCGTCTCGGCGTTCCCGCAAAGGAGGAAGTTCAACCGTAATTCCGCTTATTCGGTAAAACAAATCAGGGCGAAACGCATTTTTTGAAATCAATTCAGAAAGATTTGCGTTTGTGGCAAAAATAAATCGCGCGTCAAAAGAAAGAGCTTCTGTGCTTCCGACTCGCCTAAATGAGCGCGATTCTATGGCGTTTAGCAATTTCGCCTGAATTCCTACGGGGATTTCGGCAATTTCATCAAAAAACAAAGTGCCACCGTTTACTTTTTCAAAAAAACCAGAAGCCGAAAGTGCATCGGTAAACGCACCTTTTACCGTTCCAAAAAGATGACTTTCCACAAGATTTGGATTTAATTCGGCAACATTTACGTTTACAAAAGGCGAATTTTTTCTAGTTGAACACGAATGAATGTATTCCGCCGTCCAAGTTTTGCCCGAACCGCTTTCGCCAGTCAAAAGTACGGGTAAATCTGAATTTATAGCACATTCAAGGCTGCGTTTTATTTGTTTTGTGGAATAATTTTTTTCTTTTTCTGGAATTGGATTCTCGTTTTGTTTGCACATCAAAAAAGGCAAAATTTCGCAAGGAGATTCAAAGAGCGAACAGGCGGTTAATTCTTCGTATTTTCCAACAAGCTGTTTTACAAAAATTGCATCTTTCACCGCCAGCAAAAAAAGCCGACCTTGCATTTCTCGGTTTAAAAGTCGCACCGCATACACCCAATTTACTTGAGCGCAATAACAACAATCAAAAATGGCAAAGTCAAATTGTTCGCAAAGATTTTGTGTATTTAGGCAACGTTCTAACTCAAAGCGATAAAACGAAATTCCTTCTCCCCATTCCGAAACGCAACGATTAAAAAGGAATTCGTCATTAGAAATAAACAATACAGAACCGCAAGCCATTCAGCTTCAAACTTTTTTAACTTTCTTTCTTGAACAACCGAAACCAGACTAATGATATTATATACCATAACCACGGAATTATAAAGAATATTTTAAGGGGATTATGAAGAATTTCCACAAACATCTCAAGTCCGCGGTTAAAAGTTTTGTCGCTAATGTGTTTTATTCGCTCGCCAAAGATTCCAATTGCATCGTGGTAATACAAAAAAATGCTCGACGAAAATCTATTTCGCTTTGTGTATGACCAACAATCTTTTTCCTTAATGCCTTCGCTAACAAGCACCAAAGACGGCGAAGCTTTAAAAATTGCTTCTACAACGTCATCTTCTACACTGCGCGGATAATATCCCACGTAGCGACCAACAATTTGTAAACCGCTAAAAGTTGCGTGAACGTTCCGTTCGGCAGCCATAAGCGTTTTTTTGCGTCCGCCCAACAAATAAAGCGATTTGTATTGACTTTCCAATGCCGATAAAGCCGTTATTACCGCCGTAAAAGGATTGTACCGCACAGGGATAGGCTTTTTTAAAAACTTTGCGCCCCATAAAATACTTTTAGAAATAGGAATTACAAGGTCTGCATTTTTTACGCATCGAGAAAACTCGTTTTTGCCCCGCGCTTTTAAAAGTCCCCAAATTGAAAGAAAAATAATTTGTTTTGTGCCAGGTTTTTCAACTAAGTTTAAAATTTCCTGCGCAAGATTTTGGGGTTCGCAACTGTCTACAGGTACGCCAAGTATTGTTATTCTTTTAATCGCCATACATCCATCTCCCGCAAAACATTTTGAATTGCAGCTAATCCGTAAAGAGCAGCTGTTTCGCATCTTAAAATATTTGTTTCAAAATGAATAGGAACAACATTGTTGTCCCGCAAAAAATCAATTTCTGTTGGCGAAATGCCCCCTTCTGCACCTACAAAAAGCGCACAACGCTCAATTTTTTTTAAATCGCCCGCAAAATCTAAAACTGCCCTATGTAAATTTTTGGTTTTTGCCGTTTGCTCGTACAAAACAAGGGCAAGGTCTGCATTTGTAGAATTTTTTTTCCACAATTCCAGTGCCGATTTTAAGTCCATCGCCTGATTCACTTGTGTTGCCACCGAAGAACCGCTTTGCTCTAAGGCTTCTGTCACAATTCGACTCCAGCGGGTGTCAAATTCGGAACTTTTTTTTATTGCCGATTCAATAGAAGATTTTTGACAAAAATCACCTTCCACAGGCACAAAATGCAAAACGCCACATTCAGCAGCTTGCCGAACAATTAAATCCATTTTAGAAGGTTTTGCGGCAAACATAAAAAGCCAAAACTCAATCGGAAAACTTTTTGTCTGCGGCAAGGCATGATTCCCGCTCAAAAGCTGGTGTTTATCAGAATCAGAAGGCAAAACATCGCCCGCAACTTGCAAAAGCACTGTTTTTTTTTCAGAATCGATTTTTGCAACGGTCATCGGCTGCAACACAGAATCGGGCAAACGCACATAAATCATATCGCCCACAGCAAGACGCAAAACGGAACTTAAATAATGCGCCTTTTTGCCTTCAACCGTTAAACAAAAATTGGAATCTAAGCCTTTTTCAGAAACAAACTGCCGCATAAATTACTGCGCATTCTCCTGCTCTAAATCCTTTAGCGTTTTTGTTGTAGACATTAGGGCTTTAAAATCTTCGTGTTCCAAAATGTAAAGAGCCTCGTTAAGCTGCAAATCGTAATCTAAATCGTAAAGGCGCGAAGGTTTTGTTCGGTCGGTTTCGTTTCGGATAATTTTTCGCAAAGTGCGGCTTTCTAACGGATAAGTTTCGCGCAATTGTTCCGCATAAAAAGAAATGTCATCTTCGGTCATATTAGGATGCTGTTCCACGTAATCCGCGACTTCTTCGGAATTCATAAGGTCAACAAATGCCTGTTCCTCTTCTTCTGTAAATTGCGGATAGCTGATTTCTCTATCAGGGGGGATTCCAACTTTGTCGATATTTGAATCGCTTGGCGAATAATAACGCGCAACTGTGATTTTAAATCCGTCATTGTTTACCAAAGAACGCGGAATCTGAACGCTACCCTTGCCAAAAGTTTTTGTCCCAACAAGATACGCGCTCTTTGTATCTTTTAATGCACCCGCAAGAATTTCGCTTGCACTTGCACTGTTTCCGTTTACCAAAACAATTACGGGGATTCCTTTTACTTTTGTTTTTCGCGGACTTGCGGTGTACACTTGGTTTTCGTAGGCGATTCGACTTTTTGTTGAAACAATAACACCAGAATCTATGAATTTATCGGCAATGTCTACCGCGCTAGAAAGCAATCCTCCGCCATTATCGCGCAAATCAATAATTAAAGAAGTATATTTGCGATTTTCAAAAGAATCCAACGCCTCTTGAAAACGTTTTGCGGTGTTTGAAGAAAAATCAGAAATGCGAATGTAGCCCGTTTTTCCTATCATATCATATTTGATTGTGGGATTTTCGATTATGGCTCGCACAAGTGTACACTCAAATTCAGTTGCTTTTCCGCGCCGAATTTTTACCGTAACACTTTCGCCCTCTTTTCCGCGCAACATTCCTAACACTTCGTCCATTGTAATAGTTGAAGTGTCTATGCCGTTAATTTCTGTAATCAAGTCGCCCGCAAGAATTCCCGCTTTTGCACCAGGCGTTCCGTCAATCGGCTGAACAACTTGCACATAGGCAGGTTTGTCGGTATTATTCATTGAAGGTTTAGAAATAGAAAGTCCAACTCCACCAAAGTTTCCAACCGTAATGTCTGTTAAACTGCGCCATTCCGAAGAATCCATATATGTGGAATACGGGTCGCCTAAACTTTCTAACATTCCACGCAAAGCTCCCTCGTACAATTTTTGAGGGTCAACATCTTCAACGTAATTTTGTTCTATGTAATAATACAGTGTATTGATTATTTCCAGAAATTGTCGCTCTTGAGCAGCTTTTCCGTTTGCAGTGCCAGATTCTGATTGGGCAAAACATTGAGAAGTTCCAATCGAAAGTAAAAAAAGAGCCGCGCCCGTAGACAATATTTTTTTAGCTGATTTTAAGGAAAAATGTAGCTTAATCATACTTACATTTTACGCAGTTTTTTTCCAATATTCAAGGGCGTAAAACTCACCCAAAACAAAATTTATTAAAAAACCTATTGACAAAATGGGAAATAAAAATTAGATTTACTCTAAAAATGCAAAAGCGTTAAATGCGTAGCGTTTTTATAAAAAATGGAGGCTTTATATGAAAAAATTGATTTCGGCACTTGCTGTTTTGGCTTTGACCGTAGCTGGCGCAATGGCGCAGAATGTTATCTTAAAAGTGGGAGCAACGCCTGAACCTCACGCAGAAATTCTAAAACTTGTAAAAGATGACCTTGCAAATCAGGGAATTGAGCTTGAAATTATTGAATTTACGGATTATGTTACCCCAAACGAAGCATTGAATGCGGGCGACATTGACGCAAATTATTTTCAGCATTTGCCATACCTTGAATCATTTAATCGCGAACGAAAATTCAACCTTACAAATGCGGGTGGAATTCACATTGAACCGATTGCGCTTTATTCAAAAAAAGTCGATGCAATTTCAAAGTTAAAGAAAAAGGCAACAATCGCAATTCCAAATGACCCAACAAATGAAGGCAGAGCGTTGCTTCTTTTGCAGTCAGCGGGTCTTATAACGCTAAAACCAAATGCTGGGTTAGAAGCTACACCGCGTAGCATTGCAAAGAATCCAAATAAATATAAATTTGTAGAAGTTGAAGCCGCAAGTTTGCCGCGCGTTCTTGCAGATGTTGACGCTGCCGTAATAAATGGAAATTACGCAATTCCCGCAGGATTGAGCGCGATTAACGATGGTCTTTTTGTAGAAGGTTCAGATTCTCCTTACGTGAACGTTATTGCTGTAAAAGAAGGTCGCCAAAACGAAGAAGCAATTAAAGCTCTTGTACAAGCATTGCAAAGCGATGTAGTAAAAAATTGGGTGTTAGAAAAATATCCAAATGGCGAAGTTGTAACAGTTTTCTAAGAGTTCAAAATTCTTGTGTTAAAATGGGAACGCAATAGGTTTTGCCGAAGCGTTCCCTTTTTTTGTCTTTGCAAAGTTTTTTTGTTTACGATACAATTTTATTGTGAAAACTCAAGACTGTAAAAATTCCGCTGATTTTTTAATGACTTCGCGCAAAGAAATGGAAAATCGCGGATTAAGCGAAGTTGATTTTGTTTTTGTAACTGGCGACGCTTACGTTGACCACCCATCTTTTGCGGCAGCCCTTTTGGGTAGGCTTTTAGAAAGTCGCGGTTACACCGTGGGAATTTTGCCTCAGCCTGATTTTCATTCTTCAAAAGCATTTACCGAATTTGGAAGACCAAAACTCGGTTTTTTAGTAAGTCCTGGCGCGATGGACAGCATGGTTAGCAATTACACCGCAAACAACAAACCGCGTTCTAGCGATGTTTACGCGCACGGCGGCGAATCGGGACACAGACCAGACCGCGCTTCAATAATTTACACGGCGCGGATTCGGGAAGCATACAAGGGAATTCCTGTAATTATTGGTGGAATAGAGGCGAGCTTGCGCCGATTTTGCCACTACGACTATTGGTCAAATACTGTTAAACATTCCATTTTGTTAGATTCTAAGGCGGATATTTTGATTTACGGAATGGGAGAACGCGCTTTACTTGAAATTGCGGAAAACTTAAAAAATGGCGTTCCTGTTAGGGAAATTCGGAATGTGCGGGGAACTTGTTATTTTACGGGCAAAGCGGAAGAATTACCCAACTACACCGAAGTGCTTTCGCATTGCACGCTTTGCAAAGAAAAGCTTTCTTCTGCGTCCGTTATAGGAGGCGGTGTTCCAAAAGAGATTGCTTTTTTGCTGCCCGAATTTGCCCAGATTAACCAAGACACCCCAAAAAGCAAGGAACTGTTTGCGCTGAGTTTTTTAGTCCAAGAGCAAAATACCGATTCTTTAAATGCGCATATCTTAATCGAACCCTCCGAAAAAAGATTCGTCATTCAAAATCCGCCCGCATTTCCGCTTTCATCACAAGAATTTGACGCGCTTTACGAGCTTCCGTTTACGCGAAAATGGCATCCAATGTACAATCGCCCCGCCTCAAATGGAAAAGTTGGCGTTCCCGCGTTGGAAGAAGTTAAATTTAGCCTAACAAGTTCGCGCGGTTGCTTTGGAGCGTGTTCTTTTTGCGCAATTACGTTTCATCAGGGGCGGCGGATTCAAGCGCGGAGTCACGAAAGTCTTTTGGCGGAAGCAAAAAAAATGACCGCTGATGCGGATTTTAAGGGGTACATTCACGATGTTGGCGGTCCAACGGCAAATTTTCGCCACGACGCTTGCGAGTTTCAGGCAAAAAGAGGTGCGTGTCCAAATAAAGACTGTCTTGGAACCAAACCGTGCAAAAATGTCCGCGTTGACCATTCGGAATATGTTTCTCTTTTGAAAAAATTGCGTTCGCTCCCAAAAGTAAAAAAGGTGTTTATTCGCAGTGGGATTCGATTCGACTATTTGATGCTGGACAAGGACAAAACTTTTTTGCGGGAATTATGCGAACACCACGTGAGTGGTCAGTTAAAAGTCGCTCCAGAACACGTAAGCGATTCTGTTTTGCGCCTTATGCGAAAAAGCACCCACGCTGTTTACGAAGAATTTTCGGAATCTTACGCAAAAATGAATGAAAAACTCAACAAAAAACAATACCTTGTGCCGTATTACATTGCCTGTCATCCTGGGGCAGATTTAAATGACGCTATTGAAGTAGCACTTTACCTAAAAAAGACGGGCTTTGTGCCAGACCAAGTTCAAGACTTTTACCCAACGCCAGGAAGTCTTGCCACTTGTATGTATTACACAGGCTTGAATCCGCATGATTTTGATAGCGATGGCAAAATGAAAAAAATTTACGTAGCTCGCGGCGCAAGAGAAAGGCGTTTGCAACGCGCACTTTTGCAGTTTAACAAAAAAGAAAACAAATCACTCGTCCTAGAAGCCCTAAAAAAAGCCAACCGAATGGACTTAGCCCAAGTATTTTACCCGCGATAAACAATTGTTCCGCAAACAAAGTATGCGGGCAGGGAAGCAACGATGGCAACCGCTGACAGTTTGCGTAAAACGCTAAGAGTGTGCGTAAAACGCTGACAGTGTGCGGGTCATTCTGAAGGCAAAGCCCGAAGAATCTGTGTGGCTTTTGCAGTAGAAATGTTTTTTCTGGTAAGTAAACACGGATTCTTCGCGGGCATACCCGCTCAGGATGACCCGCTTTTTTGCACTTTGCCGACTTTCTGCAAATGTGCGAATAAAATATTAACTCCCGCGCAGGTAGACTTAACTTGTGCGGGAAACGTTAAAATTATTGCCGTGTAGCTGTCATTGTCAAAGAATAACCGCTACTAGTGTCTTTCATAGAAATTGTTACCCAACCATCTGTTGTTGTAAGTTCCATAGTTTCATCATCATATGTAACGGTGCAGGTGCTACCAGAAACGGTATAAGTTCCGCTCGTTGATTCACTGCCCATTGTTAGCGTACAAGTATTATCAGTTCCAAAAACAATTGATGAACTAAACATTTCTTCAAATACTTCGTACATAGTTCCAATAGTTTCACTACCACCTAGTGATGATGTAGCATCCACACCATTAACTGTAGCCGTGTAAGTATCTCCTGATTTTGTATAAACAGTTGTCGTTTTAACACCATTTGCAGTTGAAACCATTGTTATGCTTGTTCCGCTCTTTGTTACTGTCGATTCTACACCTTCTTCTGTATAGGAAACCTCAGTTACATTATA
>CALCEK010000044.1 GCA_937900125.1 uncultured Treponema sp.
GGCAAAGCGTGCGCCAATGTCGGTGACCACGTGCCACGGGTAATGGCGCAAGTACACAGACCGCGAACCGCAATTAGCTCCGTTGCCCCAGCTCCCGCCGCAGATAAACGCAGAAAGCCCGGTCTCGCTAGGCAAATACGCCTTGCCCATACCCGCGCCTAAAACATCGTAGTATTTCCAAGATGTGCTATCTTGCCTAATCGTGTAGTCATCTTGCCATTCCCACACATTCCCCGCGCAATCGTGCAAATTATATGCGCTAATTGCATAGGGCTTTACGCCGCTTGCTACATCGTACTGCCCTGTAGTGGTATTTACACTGCACCCCGTGTAAGTTCGCGCCGTGTTGCTAGTCTTAGTCCAACCGTAATTATTAGAGCCATCTTCCCCTTGGGGGCTTCCAAAAGCCCCACTAAGCCACTCTGCATAATGTGGCAAGCGCAAGCCTTGTTTACGCGCAAGCTCATTAAATGTAAACTGGTTCATACCCTCGCTGCCTGTAACGGGGAGCGCACCATACCTTGTGGTAAGGCGGCCACTTTTTACGTGTAAGCCGTTTGCATCATTCATAAAAGTAATAGCCTCTTCCATGCTCGCTTGGAAGGCTCCAAGCCAAGTGCCATGCACTTCCACAAGTCCAGGGTGCGATACTTTTGGCCTATGCTTTAAATCCCACACGGAGTTAGGCACAATGCCTACGGTTATATTATCCTGCCACTTTGTACCGCTTGCACCAAATTTATTACCCGCACTATCTATCGGAATCCACAAGCCATCGTCAGAAACTTTTCTTATGGTTCCATAGTAAAAATGGCAAAACTTTCTTGAAGTCAACGCACTTGAGCCATCGGGAAAAGAATTGTTTTTAGAAAAAACAATTTCAGGGTTTCCGCTATCCATACAAATGTAGCCGTAGTAGTCGTAGCCAAATTCTAGCGCATCCCCAGTGTCAAGAAGATTCGCTGGGTTCATTGTAAACGCTTCCTTGTTTACAATCTGCTGCCAGTTTTCCCCATTCCAAATGGGAATTCCCACGCCCTCTTTAAAAATTAAAATATCCTCTAAATACAAAAAAGGATTTTGCTTTTCTATAAAAGCATTATGTAGCGATTTTACATTCCCGCTTTCAGGAATAATCGCAACAGAGCAATCGTCAATAAGGTCTTGATATAATTTCAAACTCATCCTAACACCTCCATAAGTGCATTAATTTCCGCATCGCTAAAGCCTAGCTTGTATTTTTCTGCGGCAGGGTCATCTACTGCCTCGTAGTCATCCGCTGTCTGTTCCTCAGCAGGCTTATCCTTGCTTTTTTCTTTTAAAACATTCATGTAATGGTCATCGCGCAATCGCTGCAAACGACTATACAGTTCCGCCTTGCCCATGTTATACTTTACAGCATAACTCACAGCATTTTGCCAATCCTTTTTTGTTTGGCAATACTTTGGTATTCCTACCATACTAAACTCCTTGCCGCTTATAAGTGGCCACATTTTATTTTTATGATTCAACCTCTGCAAACTGTAAGTTTACCCG
The DNA here is from genome assembly GCA_937900125.1 of uncultured Treponema sp. Taxonomy (GTDB): domain Bacteria; phylum Spirochaetota; class Spirochaetia; order Treponematales; family Treponemataceae; genus Treponema_D. Next base: position 1,537 of record CALCEK010000044.1, read on the forward strand.
CATTGAATCAAACTCACCCCATTTACCAACACCCCACTTCCTCTCGCCCCACTTTCTAAGCCTTGTGCCTTTTATAATTTTCCCGTCAATCAATCGGCGGGTATAAATGTGTAAGCCGTCATTCTTACATTCCGCCCCAAAAGGCAAAAACTCCTCGTAATATCCTGCGGGATTTACTATTGCAGCGTAATTTTTTAAGGCATCGTAAGAAATGCCTAAATTCTCCCAGCTTACAACAGTTTCATATCCCGTAACTTCAACTTGCCTTAAAAGCTGCTTTATCGCGCTGTCAATAAGCTTTACAATGGCATCTGCTACATCGGACTTAAAAACAGTGTCGGGCTTTCGGCTTATTCCGCTGTGCGTTCCAAAAGCTCTGTACCACAAGGCTTCCATAAAACCTTGAATGTTATTTCTCCAATCTGCAACATAAGGCGTTCCGTCTACACCCTCATCGGTAGAAGCGTCAATCGCTTTTCCGTTTGGGTAATTTGTAACATCCGTCATGTCCACATGGTCGGAAAACTCTTGATTAAGATGAAACACTTTCTTCCTCCTCGTCTTTTACCCATTCAATAAAAATCACCGCCGTTGTATGCACGGGCTTTATTGAAAGGATTATGTATTCAATAAAATCGCGCCATTTTTCATTAAGGCGCAAAATATGCGCATAAATAATTTGTCCGTACTTATTCCGCTCTACACCTCCGCAAACATAAAAGCAAGTTTCCCAGTACCGCCTATCAATCGGAATGTCTGTAAGAAGTGTAGTCCCGTTTTTTAGCGTAGAAGGCACAAAAGAAGAGCTGCCTACGCGGTAGCCATCTATAGCTCTGCGGTTTCCGTCGCACATCCGCTTGTTTCCGTCAACCGCCTCATAAGCAAAGTTTGACATACGCGGGTTAGAAACTGGCACATTTTCTACAACTTGAATTTCAGGCAAAAAGTTTTGCAAAAGCTCTTGTAAAAAATCCGCCGTCGCAAGCCCGTAGCGCATCCGCCAAAGTGCTTTTAGAATATTGCGCCGTTGCTCTTCCGTTAAAAGATGCGTAAACTGAATTTGAAAAGCCTTTTCCCACTCTTCAATATTCCTTGTGTACTCAGGGAATAAATCCAAGTACGCCTTTTCTGCATCAGCCCTTGCGCCCTCTGGCAAAACACTTAAAGCCTCCGCAAACTTCTTTGTGTTATCATTTGCAATAAACCTAAAAATCCTAGAACGCGGAAAAAGCATTTTTATAGCATCAAAGAATTTCACACTGCCACCCCGTCAATATACAAAGTGCCAAGTTTACAAAGCTCGCCATAAGTTAAAGTGTAAGAAGTAATTTGCGATGCGTTACTTAAAAGCGATATATTTCCAAAATCCGCCTTTAGGCTTATGGCAAGCTCATTTATAACGCCTAGCACATTGTTTAGTGTAACTTTATTCAAAACCTCGCTTTCATTGCTCAAACCGCGAATGTAAGGCTCTCGCCCTTCAAAATAAGTGGTCAGTGCATTTTTTGCGCTTTCCGCAAAATCGCTAACATCTATTCCCGTTAAACCTGTTAAATACACGTCAAAACTGCGCACGCTTACGGGCTTTACATTTGAGTAAGTTCCATTCCCTAGCGGGTCTATAACTTGCCCTATCATTTTGCGCATTAAGCCAGTTTCAGGGTCATAAGTGCATGCTTTTCCAACTTCCAAAAGAAGAGCGGCGTCGGGGATTCTGTCAGGATAAATGCTAGGCTCTCCTGCAACAAAAATAATTATTCCCGTGCTAGTCCAGTTGTCGCCAGAAATTTCTTCGCTGTCTCCATAAGGGTAAGTTTGTAAAACACCCGTTACCTCGCTTGCATATTCCCTGTAGTCTGCATAAGCTCCGCCGTGCGGTTTTGTGGAAAAGCGAATATCAACGCGCCGCCTATATTCCGCCTCTGTTTCTTCGTCCGTGCCGTTTTTAGTTACGCTTTCCACACTTGCCGTTTTTGCCACACTAGAAAGTGGATTTACAAAATCCAAAACATCGCCCGCGCTAAGGTTTCCGCCAGTTCCACCAGAAGCGCATTTTACGCTTACGCTCACAACCTCGCCTGTAAGCAAAACCGTTTCTTCGGTAAGGTAGATTTTCCCTGTAACAGAGCTTTTTAGCTGTGTTCCAGAATTAAGAAACTCGCCCTCTCGCGTAACAGCAACGGAAATTACACCTTCCCACTGCGTAGCCGCTTTTGGCTCACCCGCGCCGTACAAATTGCCTAGCATAACAAGCGGGTTTATGCGCGTACCCAAACAATTAACATAGCCAAAATACGCTGTTTTTGGATACTGCTGTAAGCCCCACCAAGCCGTGCTTTTGTAGCAAAGAATAAAAACGCCCGCGCAAATCTTACTCAAAATATGAATAAAATTCTTTGGCAAAAGTCTAAACGTTTGATTAAACTTGCTGTTAAAGCCGTTGTAAATAATGTCGTAAACTTCATTTACAGTTTTGTTTTTCCATGCCATTGTGCCATCCCCCAGTTTAGCGCGTAAGTATTTTTGTAAATCTCCGCGCCGTTTTTAAGAAGTGTTACAGATAAGTCAAAGCGATTTACGCTCGCAATGCTCCCTGTAATTTCCAAATCATCAGCAACGCCCTCATCAATAAGCCATTGCAAATCAAGGCGGGCTGCTTCCAACGCTTCTTTTGCGCTGTTTGTTGTAAGGGCTTTTCCGTAGGTTGCAGCTTGATACCTGCTAATCATTTTTTTAGTGCCATCCTCGCCCGTGTAATTTCCCCACCAGCCCACGCGCTTTTCTACAGTGCCGTCATCTTCGGCGTTTCCGCCAAAAAGAGAGAGCAGCACTGCCGTGTCAAATTCGCGGTCGCAACAAATAAGCTCATCTTCAATGCAAATTTCCGCGCCATCATTTGTAAGGCGCAAAAGCACATCGCCTTCAAAAATCGCACTTCCCGTTTTCATCACGCGCCTCCGTCTACATCGCAAGGAATAGGCGCAGGATTCGGTGTTCCTGTCGCGCTCCCTACAACTTGAATAATCACCTTGCCCCCTGGTATGGTAATTTCCATATCACTTTTTAAGTCGTCAAAAATCGCGGCAACAATTTTAATCCACAAGTTTTCAATTTGCACTTTCATTTCCGCACTTGCTTTTGCATCGGTAATAATTGTCGCAATTTTCTTTCCTGTCTTATTTGCATCTAGTGCCACTCACTTCCTCCTTTTTAAGTTCCTTGTGAAGTATCTCCCACATGCGGAGCGCCAGTAAAAAGGCAAGCGGGTATTGCGCAAAGTGCGCCTACCCCTGTAGGGCTAACAGTTCCCCCACACTTAAAGCTTCCGCCTGTTACGGTTACATCTCCTTCAGCTTTTATAGTTTTTGCCTTTACAGTCGCCTCTCCTTTTATCGTAACACTCACATTGTCATCGTTTTTAATCGTTACTTCTTTTGGCGAAACAATTTCAATAGTTCCATCACTATTTAGTTTAATAGCAGCTTGCGCTTTCCCGTCTTTGTTACGACTATAAATCCACAAGTCGCCCTCGCTTATGTCTCCCAAATCGCTTTGAAGCTCGTTCAAAACACCCGCACCGCAAAACTTACCCGCGCCATCTGTTTTAACAAGCAAAATCCTGTCATCTTTTAGCGGAACTCCAAGCACACCCGCTGGCGCATACATTTTTGCATCCGTATTAAGATTAAGGCGAGTTTCAACCGTGCTTATAATAAACTTTTCAAGAGTGTTTTTTAAAAGCCGCCCGATTCTTCCCACGCTACACCGCCCACGGCCATTGGCTCGGAATTTCATTATTGCGAAGCCCTGGCAAAACAAGCTCCATTTTTCGTGTCAGCGCGGTATTTGTGTCGGTCGGTTTTACCGGTTCAATAACATCGCGCC
>CALCEK010000045.1 GCA_937900125.1 uncultured Treponema sp.
TGCCTTTCCGCAAAAAAAATCCTCACTTGCAATATTTTATTTCTTCTATATAATAGAAAGAACTGCAACTTTTTTTTCTAAAATGAATCTCATAAAACAAAGGGTAATTTTGAAAAATACGCATTTTTTAGGGAGTAAAGATGAATCTTCTTTCAAAATTTATAAAAAATTATCGTGAATTCGACGGATATGATGATTTAAAGAAAAATTATGAATTAAATGTTCCTAAAGATTTTAATTTTTCTTACGATGTAATCGATTGGTATGCACAAAATGTTCCTCAAAAACGAGCATTAGTTTGGTGCAATGACACAGGAGAATCCTATTCCTATACATTTGAAGAGATTTCCCGCGATACGCAACGAGCTGCGCATTTTCTTGTAAAACATGGAATTAAAAAGGGTGATGTTGTAATGTTGGTTTTGCGCCGTCGCTATGAATATTGGTGGCTTTTACCCGCATTACACAGAATTGGTGCGATTGCTGTTCCTGCAACAAATCAACTTTTAACGGAAGATTTGATTTATCGTTTTGATTCCGCAGGTGTAAAAATGGTGATTGCGCTAGACGATTCTTATGTTATGCAAGAAATTGAAGAGGCTGTGAAAAAATGCCCAAGTGTACAAACATTGGTTTCTGTAAGCGGTCAGAGAGATGGCTGGGTTGATTTTCATGCTGAATTTGACGCGCTCCCCGCTGAATGTGATGTTTTTCCGCGTCCGCAAGGAACTCAGGCAACTCACAATGACGACCCAATGCTCATGTATTTTACAAGCGGAACTTCTGGGCATCCGAAGATGGTACTCCACGATTTTACATACCCTTTGGGGCATATTACAACTGCAAAATATTGGCAAAATGTTATGGATGACGGACTACACATTAGTGTAGCAGAAACAGGTTGGGCAAAAGCTGCTTGGGGAAAAATTTACGGTCAGTGGATTGCGGGAACAGCACTTTTTGTTTACGATATGCTTTCTTTTGCGCCAGATTTATTTTTTAAGCGAATTTCTGAGTACGAGGTGACAACTTTATGTGCGCCGCCAACAGCTCTTCGCTTTTTGATTCGGCAGGATTTGTCAAAATACGATTTGTCGCATTTGCACTATTGTTGCACCGCAGGCGAAGCCTTAAATTCTGAAGTTTTCAATAAATTCTATGAAAAAACAGGCTTAAAAATTCACGAAGGTTTTGGGCAGTCGGAATCTAGCGTTTTAGCTGGAACTTTCCCAGGAATGACTCCGCGCCCTGGTTCTATGGGAAAAGCGGCTCCAGGTTACGATTTGGAAATCATTGATGAAGAAGGAAAGCGTTGTGCGCCAGGAGTTACAGGCGATATTGTTGTTCACCTTGAACACGGGCGACCGACAGGACTTTTGTGCGGCTATTACAAAAATCCCGAACTTACAAAAGAGGCAATCGGCGGTAATTTATACTATACGGGTGACACGGCATATTATGACGAAGACGGCTACATTTGGTTTGTCGGGCGTAAAGATGACCTTATAAAAAGTGCAGGTTTTAGAATTAGTCCTTTTGAAGTTGAAAGCATTTTGCAGCAGCATCCAGCCGTGCTTGAATGTGCGGTTACGGGAATTTCCGATTCAATGCGTGGGCAAATTGTAAAGGCAACCGTTGTTTTGACCGCTGAATATAAGGCAAGTCGCGAACTTGAAGTTGAGCTTAAAACTTTTGCAAAAGAGCGGCTTGCACTTTACAAAATTCCTCGCGTAGTTGAGTTTGTTTCGGAGCTTCCAAAAACAACGAGCGGTAAAATTCGGCGGGCAGAAATTAGAAAACAAGACGATTCTAAAAATTAGCGTTTTTTCTTTGTTTTTTTTTGAGGGTGGGGGAGTTTTTTCCCCTGCCACCCAAAAGTTTTTGTTTTCTAACAAGCAAATATTTTCATTAAAAACTATTCTGTTTCTTTAGGTTCATTGCTTGTTTCAGAATTTTCAGAAGATTCTCCTGTTTTAAGATTAGATTCAGATTTTTTTGTTTTTTTGCTCCCAAAAATCCCTTTAAAAAATGAGGAAATATTTTTTTGTTCAGAATTATCCGCTTCCGCTTTTGAGATGTTTTCATTTTTATCCGAAGAATCTTTTTCTTTTGCGCTACCAGACCAATTCATCATTTTGTTAAAGACGGATGTTTTTTGAATTATGGCAAAAAATCCATCGGGCATAGTATTTTCTGAAAATAAGGGCGTAAAATGTATAGTATAATTTTCTGTGCTTACGGAAAAATCCCGCTTGGTCTGCGCCATTTCTTGGGCCAAAAGTAAAAATGGACTATCCGCATAAAATTGTTCTATGCTAGTTCCGCAAATATTTTCGGCAGAATTATTTTTTGTAAACTTAGAAACAAATTCTTCTGAAACTTGCATAATTGTTCCCTCAGAATCCAAAAGCAAAAGCGCGTTATTTGATTTTTCCACCAAATAACGGAGGGCCGCGTTGAGATAACGAATCCGTTGTGCACGTTTTTCGCTTACATCTTGGATTTCGTGAACCAAAGCCAAAATGTTTGCTCCAAAATCGCCGAACGATTTAAGTTTATTTCCATCTAAATTGCCACCTACGCTGATTTTGTGCAATAGATTTTGCAAAGTGCGAGTTCGGTGTTTTGCCCGAATCAACATTCCAAAAAAAATGACGCTCAAAATCAATACGGAAACGATGGCGCAAAAAAGTAAAAGTTCCGCAGACTGCTTTTGCGAAAGCTTAGTTAAAAAAATGTAGGAAGAAATTCCTATTCCGCCTAAAAAAATAATGCTCAAACAATAAAATAAAACGACAATTTTGCTTGTTATGCAAAGCATTTTTCCCTCCGTTTATAACGCCTGCTTAAATTGTTCAAGGTCGTCATTTTTTCCCGCGACAATTAAAATGTCATTTTCTTGAAATTTGTCATCAGCGGTAAAAAATAAAAATTTTTCATTTCTGATGGGGTTTCCTTCGCTATCGAGTTTTACTTCAATTCGTTTTGTTCCGACAAAATGTAATTTGAATTTTTCTGACAAATTTAGGTCGGAAATTGTTTTGTTTTTAAATGGTTCGGGAATGTGGAACTCTGCCAAACTGGTGTCGGCGGAAAGTTCAATCGTTTTAAGATTATTTTGAGTAATTAGACGTGTTGCCAAACGGATTCCTTCGTTTTCCTGCAAATTGATAACTTCGTCAGAACCGATTTGGTGCAAAACTTGCGCGTGAATCGGAGAAATCGCTCGGCAAACAATGTGCGGAACACCCCGTTTTTTTAAAAGAACCGTTGTAATTATACTCGTTTCCATTTTTCCAATAGCAATAATTGCGGTGTCAACGTCCTCAAGGGGAGCTTTTTTTAAGGCACGCTCATCTGTGGAATCAAGCAAAAGAGCCGATGAAACTTTATTCTTAAATTCATCGATTATTTCGGGATTGTCGTCAATCGCAATCACTTGTCCCCCGCGCGAAGTTAAAACTTCTGCAACAACTTGCCCAAAATTCCCAAGTCCAAAAACCGCAAAAACTTTACCTTTATTTTTTGCCATTGAATCCTCCTAACCTATAGAAATATCAGCCTGCGGCCAACGAATTTTCACTTTTTCTGAATCAGAAGAACTAGCCGAAAGTATAGTAAGCGCACCGATTCTTCCCCAAAACATCAAAAAAAGTAATAGTATTTTTGAAAATATCGAAAGCTCCTTTGTAATTCCCGACGTAATTCCTGTTGTTCCGAGCGCAGAACTTATTTCAAAAATTATAAACTCAGTGGGAAATTTTTCTACTGCGCACATTAAGGCTACCGAAAGCGCGAAAATTGCTATGTTTGAGAGAAAAATCAAATTTGCCTGCAAAACTTTTTCCATTGGGATTTCTGTTTTTCCCATTGTGATGTGCTTTTCGCCTTTGACGTAAGAACGCAAGGTGTAAAGTAAAACGGCAATCGTGTTGATTTTCATTCCGCCTGCTGTACTTCCACTTGCGCCTCCAATCATAATAAAAATGCTACAAACTAAATAGGTTGCGGGTTTTAGTTTTGCAAATGAGATTGTGTTAAAACCTGCCGTTCGCAATGTTATTGATTGGAAAAATGCTGAAAAATATTGCTCGCTAAGTGTATAGTCTTTCATTGTGTTATTAAATTCTAATATATAGAAGATAAGTGTTCCTAAAATGAGCAAAATGGCACTTCCCGCAAGAACAATTTTAGTGTTTGTGGTGAGTTTTGTTTTTTGTTTTTTTACAGCTCCGTCAAAAAATGCCCTCAAATTAGAAATGCAAGAAAATCCGATTCCGCCTAAAATGATTAGTAGGGCAAAAATTGAAAGAATGAGCGGATTTTGCCTGAATCCTTCAAGTCCATCTGGGAAAAGTGAAAAGCCTGCGTTACAAAATGCAGAAATTGAGTGAAAAATGGCAAACCATAACATTTTAAGGGAAAATTCAGAATTTATGGAAAATGCTAAAAACAACAAAACTGCTCCGATTCCTTCTATTATAAAGCTGGTAAAAACGATGTTTTTTAGCGAATCGTAAATGCCTGCGGTGTCATCTTCACTCAACATATAACTTAAGATTATTTTATCTTCAAGCGAAACGCGACGGCGGATAATGTAAATTGTAAAATATGACAAAAGCATTATTCCCAAACCGCCAATTTGTATTAAAATTAAAATGATTATTTGTCCAAATAGTGTAAAATTGTTTGCAATATCAACGAGCGAAAGTCCGTTTACACAAACGCAAGTTGTTGCAGTAAAAATAGCCTTAAAAAACGAAAGTCCTTTTTGGTCAACTGTTGTAAAATCGGTCATCAAAAGGATAGTTCCTGTAAAAATAAGTGCGGCAAAACTTAGCAAAATTGTTTGTGCGGGATTTGTAAACATTTTTTCGATAAAAACTTGCAATCGTTTTTCCCGATTGTATAATTTTGCGATGATAAAAATGTTTCTGATTGTGACGGACAAAATTGTAATTCCCGTTGGAGAAAGGGAATCGGAAAAAAATTCAGCATACAAAAAAATCAGGGTAAAAATAAAAATCAAGCTAAAAGAAAGAGCGTTTTCTCGTAAATGTAGAAACTTGAATTTTGCAAACAAAAAGTCAAAAACGCTTTCTAAAATTAAACTTAAAATGAGTGTAAAATTGATTGCTTTATTTGCGTATTGCAAAAAAATGATTTGTGCGGGAAAATGTTCACAAAAAATGCTCAGAAAACTTAAAATAATCGTAAAAATGATAAAAAACTTGTAATGCTTCATCTTTACATAGATTATAATCGAAAATCCCCACTTTTTACAGTGGGATTTTTACGATTCTTAAACTATGGCATTTTAGAGTAAAGAAGCTTTTTTAAGGTAGGCAGGAAGTTTTGCAATACCTTTTTCGCCCTTAAATATCTTCTGCACCTTGCCATTCTTTATTATCCAAACCGATGGTATAGAAGGAATAGCATAGGCTTCTTTGCGACTAACAAATTCTATATCACCTTCGCTAGAGAGAAACATTATATCGCTCCATAAAGGCTTTTTTGTACTTACATAATCCTTATATTTTTCCATCTCGGTGTCAAAAGTCATAGCAACAAATGGAACATTTAAACTAGATAGGGAGTTCATTATTGGATAAATGTTTTCGCAATGAGGACACCAGCTTGCCCAAAAATAAACTATAAATGTACTCTCGCTAGAAACTACACTATTAAACGGCTTTTTATCATCTACAAAATAGAGTTTATCTATATCCCAGTTTGAGTATAGTTTTTGCGACTTGCCTACAGTATAAGCCATAGACTTTTTTAGTCCTTGCACAATTTTACCACTAGGAGCAAGAAAACTCCCTGCAATAAAAAAAAAGAACTGCGATAGCTATATATGTTATAATATGTTTTATATTTTCTTTCATAATGTTTAGGGGGTAATAAGCAAAGCTATGTTTAAAACCCCAAAGGCAGTAATTTTACCTACTTCCTTGCGCTCTTTGAGGTTTTAAGCTCTAGTCTGTTCGTTTTGACTGGCAAATCTTATTGCTCAACGAACAGCTCCTATTTTAGTTAGGGTTTGAAGAATAAGCGTAGCAGGCACCAGTGCTTGAATAGTAGCAATAATAAGCATTACTTCCATATTGGGCAATGGCAAGTTTAGCACAGGCAGATTCAGAACTAGCAGAACTTGACACCTTTGTTTTACCATGTCCTGACGGACAGCTATCTAAATCAAAGAGACAAGAGCTAAACCCTAAAGCAAGGCATAGAGCAATTCCAGTGCCAACCATAATTTTTCCAAAATTTCTTTTTACCATAACAAATTCTCCTATCTGATAAAAATTAATATCTAAAGAATTATAATATTCTTTTGAGCCTAAAAATAACTTTTTATTTCTCTGATGTAATATCTGTACTTTCAGTAGCTTCTGTATCTACAGTAGAACTATCTACATCACTATTTTCTGCCATAGGTTCTGTAGAAATCCAATACTGAAAATTATCAGAAACCTCTGACATTTTTCCTGCTGCAGTAAATGGATTTCTTCCGATATGATTTCCACCATCCTTTTTAAAGTTAGGACTATACTTGCCGTATGGGATAGTTATAGAGTAGCGATTGCACACTGTTGCAACTTTCGTATAATCGGTTGTAGCAGTTTTTGCAGCAGTCAGTGCAGCATCAGCAATCATAGCCGCAAGTTTTACGTATATATTGCTACTGTTAGCAAGACCAGTCTTTACAGTTGTATCACATGAATAGCTACCGCTTCTCTCATAGACAACTTCTCCAGTTGCTGTTGAGCGGAACTGGTATGTAATGCCAACATCCACCGAACCACTTACTCCATGTTTTTCCCACTTATCTATTGTTGTAAACAAAAGCAAGTCTGCACCAAATGTTTGTGCAAACTTAGAAATATCTGCGTCTACAAACAATTCAGAGTCGTAGGCACTTTCATTCTGTAGCGTTTCCATAGCAAGCATAGAGGGGAATGTATAATAGCCCATGTTTGCAAGTTCCACCTGCAATGTATAGTAGAAGTAATCTTTTGCCTCTACATTAGCTGTTTTATTTATAGGTGGCATTATCAAGATAGAAAGTGGGGGAGTTTCTTCATAAAATGCTGAATATGCCTCTGATTTTGTAGCCGATGTATCTGTAGACACACAAGATGGCAACATAACAGCAGCAAAAAGAATGCCAGCTATACCACACAAAATTTGCTTTATCTTCATATACTACTCCTCAATTCTATTTAGTATGCTATCTACAAACTTGCCACTTTCTGGATAAAGTTCTTTTTCTTTTAAAAGCAGTTCTTTACCCTCTTCTATGCGTCCAGCTTTTACTAAAAAATAGCCATAGTCAGCACACACTCCAGGAGGTATTGTCTGGCGAAAAGTTTCTGTCTGTGTTGTAAGAATCTCTTGATACATTGCAAGCAAAGTCTCTGTAGATTCATCTGATGTATCACCATTTTTTATGTACTCACAGGTTGTAGCCGTATAGTTGCCCCAGTTGTACATTGTAGCATAGTACCCTTGACCATTTTGAGAACTAGTCAAACAACCTGTAAAATTAAACATTATTGCACTTATTACTGCGAAAGGTAATAAAATTTTCTTCATGCTAATCCCCCTTAATCCCTAAAGTTCAATAATCTTTACTTGATTTGCAGAAGCAAACACTTTTGCACTTTTAAGCAATTCGCCGTTATAAAGCACTTTTATATCATGCTCACCAGTAGCAATTTTATATGTGTATTTATATTGAGTTGCACGCTTTGTATTATCGTTTACACTAGCTTCAAAAGGCTCTAGGTCATCTACGATAACTTGCACAGTTTCATACGTCTTTATATTGCCCGCTATCTGCAAGTAAACAACATTCTCTTCCCCATGAGCAGTAGATTGCACTGTAGAACAAGAGGTAAGGGAAGTGCTAAAGCAAAGTACAAAGAGTATCGCACACAAAAGAATTGTTAAGGTTTCTAACCTGTAATATTTTGAGTGCATAGACTACTCCTTCCCCTGCTCTTGTACGATGTAAGAACTTAAACTGTTTTGATTTATGTTGCCAGAAGCAGAAACAATAGAATACTCATTATTTGGGTCATCACCGCCAGTAGCAAGAATTGTAACAGTTCCAACTTTTGTACCAGGTAGTTCTATAAGCATTCCCGTCTGTGGATTTGTAACTTTTTTGCCACGCAAGAGTACATCAAAGGTATCGCCAGTTTTTAACCCCTGAGACTTTCCTCCTGATATAACAACAGAATCATCATCGTAAGAGAGAATGTAGCTCTTCCATGGTCTATCCATACAGTTGTTTATAATATTTTCTACAAGCTGGGAGAGAGCTGCGTCTATCGCCTTATCACTCAAAGTTGCGTCATAACCTTGTGTGCTACCCATACCAAGAACAGTTTTTGAAGTAGACTCTGCGGTTCCATTAGCTTCTTCTGCATAGATAATCTGACCAGTAGAAACATCTACTAAGCGCAAAGACACTCCTGCTTCTACAGTCTGTGTTTTTGACATAGAGGCAGCTCCCTTCTGTCCTGTATTTTTGCGCCCATACTTAGGAATTGTTAAAAAAATAACTTCCAACACCTCTTAAGATATGCTATACTATTCTCGTGCCGATACAAGGAGGCGTATCCATATGATGAATCTTGCAGATGTAAGTTCGTTTGATGAACTTGTTTTGTTAATAACCAAATTATCGGACGAGAAAAGTAAGCGCATTCTCTTAGGCAAAGCGGCGGAGGTGT
>CALCEK010000046.1 GCA_937900125.1 uncultured Treponema sp.
GAACTCGACGGCATCTCGAAAAAATTATCTAAAACGAGTTTTTCGAGATGCCCTATAGTTTTATGTGTCGCTTTTTTTCATCTTCGGCTTGACGATACAAGATGGCTACAAAACCAATTACCCGCACAAGTGTTGCATCGCAAGATTCTGCTAGTTTGTAAGCTAAATTTTTTGACTCTTCCTTAAAATCTATAAATTTAACCTTAATAAGTTCGTGACTTGCTAAACTTTCGGCGGTTTTTGCGATAACATTTTCTGTTATGCCGTTTTGTCCAACCATTACGACTGGGGCTAAGGCTTGCGCCTGTTTTTCAAGAGCTTTGCGCTGTTTGCTTGTTAATTCTATCATAAACTTGATTTTAGCAATAAAAGCAATCAGCGACAACAGCTTGGCAAGTTCAAACTAACCTTTTTAATTTTGTTTTTAAAAGCGTATTGGTGTAACGCCTACAAAAAGTGCAGGATAAAAACCATTCCAATTTAGGAACACAAGGTTTTGTCCTATAAAATTGTAGCCGCCTCCAACGCCACAATAAAAATATTTTCCAAAACTAAATTTTACGCCTGCGCTTGCTCTAAGATTAAACCAGTTTTCATTCATCGTTGTGTAGCCATTAGAATCTGTTGTTCCGCTACTAATTTGACCTGGCATAACAAACGATGCTCCTATTTGCAAATACGGCTGAATAAAGTAATCTAAAAAACAAGTCCTTGCAAATACATGTGCTTCCATAGCGGGTAAAATAAAAAATGCAAAAGGCGTAATTCCTAAACCAAAATCAAAATACTGGTTAGGAGAATATTCTGCGTTTAAGCCTAACAACATACCGCTATTTAAAAAATCTAGCGAAAAAGAAATTTTTTGCTTTTTGCTTTCTTCTGTAAAGGCCGTAGCACACATCGTCAGCATAGAAAAACATAGAATAATAACTTTTAAAAAGCGTTTCATATTTACCAACTTCTTGTAACACCGTTAATTGAATATTTTAAAGTATAATCTTTACCCCAAATTGATGGCCAACTTTCATATACTTTCCATGCATTTAACCACCATGTTTTACGATTTGCAGTAAGATAAACAGAACCATTGCCTTTATAAACTAAGGAATAACTCATATTTACAGGATGCATCTGGATTTACTAGAGAAGCGAGTTGAGGAGAAATGGCAAGGTTGTAAACTGAAACAAGTTCTCCTTTAGAAGTTGTATAATCTGCTTCATTAAGGATTTCGGGATATTTTGAAATAAAATCATTAAAATCACTTTCCGTTTGAAGATTATCAATGGAAGGTATAACATCAATCATAGATACAAAATTAGAATTTATTGCAGTTCTAGCTAAATCAGAAATTTTTGTATCAGAATTTACTTCATTCGAATAATTCAGCATTTTTACAAATGTTGAAGCATCATCAAAATATAAGATGTTATCTTCAGTTTCTGTTTGTGTTTCAAATGCTGATGTATTTTCAAATTGTGTACACGAACTAAGTAGAATTACGAAACTAAATGCCAATACATCAAATAAACTTAAAATAAAATTTGTACTTTTTTTATACATATAAATCTCCTTGAAGTAGTATATACAAATATTTATAAAAAGGTCAATGTTATTTTAAGGTTTTGTATGGTAGCAGAAAAGTTGAATGTGGGGGCGGGCGTGAAAAGATGTGGACTCTTTGCAAATATTTAGAATGGGGATTTTGCAGAAAAAATGTGGTGTTTAAAAAAGTTGCCCGCCACCCGACCCACCGTAAAAAAACGTTAAATTTTTTGTCTTTACAGTGCTAAACTTTCTTTATATAATCGAGCTATGAATTTCATTCTAAATAATTTGCCGTGGTGCTGGTTAGCAGTTACAATTTTGTGCATTATAATAGAAGGATTTTCACAATCGCTCACAACAATTTGGTTTGCAATAGGGGCATTTGTTCTTGTTTGCCTGTCTTTTTTGCCGATTCCGCTTGTGTGGCAGTTTCTGATTTTTATCTTAATTTCGCTTGCATTGCTTTTGTTTACACGTCCTTTTGTCGAAAAAAAACTGAAACTTAAAAAAACGCCGACAAATGTCGATTCTCTTTTAGGAAAAAATGCTATTGTTGTAAATGAAATTTCGCGTTTACAAAAAGGGCGCATTTTGGTGAATGGAATTGAATGGGCGGCTTCTTCTGTAGATGATTCTGAGTTGGAAAAAGGAAGTGAGTGTATAATAGAACGAATTGAAGGTGTTACGGCATTCGTTAAAAAAGCACCGAATGTGGAAAAATAAAATCCTTTAATATAGAAGAAAATTGTTGGAGGTCAAAATGGAATTATCAATTTTTTTGATTGCAGTTCTTGTGTTTATAGTAATGCTTTTGATTATTGCGAATATTAGAATCGTGCCACAATCAAATGCGGTTATAATTGAGCGGTTGGGAACTTTTGCGGCAACGTGGCAAACGGGGCTTCACGTAAAAATTCCGTTTATCGATAGAATTGCGAATCGGGTTTCTTTAAAAGAGAAAGTTCTGGATTTTCCGCCACAGCCTGTTATTACAAAAGACAATGTTACAATGAAAATTGACACTGTGGTTTATATGCAAATTACCGACCCAAAATTGTACACATACGGAGTCGAAAATCCTTTGCTCGCCATTGAAAATTTAAGCGCGACAACATTGCGCAATATTATTGGTGAACTTGACCTTGATTCTACATTAACAAGTCGTGATGTTATAAATACAAAAATGCGTTCAATTTTGGACGAAGCGACTGACCCTTGGGGAATAAAAGTAAATCGTGTTGAAGTAAAAAATATTATGCCTCCAGAAGCAATTCGCGAAGCTATGGAAAAACAAATGCGCGCAGAACGCGAACGCCGCGAAAAGATTTTAATTGCGGAAGGTCAAAAGCAATCGGAAATTCTTGTTGCGGAAGGAAAAAAACAGTCGCTCATTTTGCAAGCCGAAGCCGAAAAGCAGTCTACCATTTTAAAGGCCGAAGCAGAAAAAGAAGCGGCAATGCGCCGTGCAGAAGGAGAAGCCGAAGCAATTCGAGAAGTTCAGCAGGCAACCGCCGACGGTTTAAAAATGCTAAAAGATGCAAATATTGACGAAGCGGTCATAAAATTGCGCAGTCTTGAAACAATGGAAAAATCGGCTGCGGGGCAAGCGACAAAAATAATTGTTCCCGCTGATTTTCAAAATCTTGCTGGCATTGTAACGACTATTTCGGAATTGGCAAAAAAATAAAAGAAAAACGAAGCTTTTATTATTAAAAGTTAAAACGTAAAAATGCGTTTTAAAAATTAGGAGGATTCTATGAAATTCTTTAAAAAAACAGCCGTTGCTTTTGCGGTGGCAGTGGCACTCATTTTTGCTGGGTGCGCTTCAAATGGAACTTCTGCAGTTCAACGCGACCCTGAAGTTGAGTATCAGTTGGTTGTTTTACACACTAATGACCATCACGGTTCAACGCTTTCTCGTGACGGAAAAGGTGGTTTGGCTGAACGCGCAACTTTTGTTTCGCAAGTTAGACAAGAAGCTGAAAACGTGCTTTTGTTAGACGCGGGCGATTTAAACACGGGAATGGCACTTTCTAATATGTTTAACGCAGAACCCGATATTAAAGCCTACAATGCAATGGGCTATGTGGCAGCAGCTTTTGGAAATCACGAGTTTGATGGAACTCTTGCAAAACTTGAAAATCAAATTGCAATTTCTGATTTTGAATGGCTTTCTGCAAATGTGAAAAAAGGAAAAGCGTATCTTGGAAAGCCTTATATTGTAAAGAATTACGAAGGATTCCGTGTTGGCATTTTTGGACTTACAACTCAGCGCACAAAAGTAACTGCAAGCCCAGACAAAAGCATTACTTTTCTTGACGAAATTGAAGTTGCAAAAGAAATGGTAAATACGCTTCGCAATAAAGAAAAATGCGACATTGTAATTTTGCTCGGTCATTGTGGCGATGTTCAAGAAACAGAAGACCAAGAAACATCTTTAAAAATTGCGCAAGAAGTTTCTGGAATTGATTTGATTGTTGACGGACACTCTCACTCATTTTTTGCAGAACCAAAATTTGTTGGCTCAACTGCGGTTGTTACTTCAAATGAATGGGGAAAATATGTTGGAAAAGGGATTCTAACAATCAAGGACGGAAAAATCACAGAATTTGATTGGGAACCTGTAGAAATTACAACTGCGGCATTCCCGCCCGATTCAGCTGTAGAAGCTTTACTTGCTCCTTATGTTGAACAAGCAAATGCAAGTTTGAACGATGTTGTTTTGCACACAACTGCCGAATTTGAATTTGGAAATAAATTGACCCGTTATCAAGAAATGGCTCTTGGCGATTTTATTGCAGATTCAATGGCATCATATCTTAAACAAAATGGAATTGAAGTTGATTTTGCCCTTACAAATGGTGGCGGAATTCGCGCAAAACTTCCTGCTGGCGATGTTACTCGCGAAGATATTTTGACTGTTCTTCCATTTGAAAATTATGTTTACGTGGTAAGTCTTAGAGGCGAAGACCTTATTAAATTGTTTGAATTTGTTGGAAGCATTAACCAAGGAGCTGGCGGTTTTGCACAAGTTTCAAAAGAAGTTCGCTATACAATTACTTATGACGAAAACGGACACGGTTCTATAAGTGGCGTAACCATAAGCGGTTCTGAAATCGACCCGCAAAAAACGTACAAACTTGCGACAAACGATTTTATGGCAAAAGGCGGCGATGGCTATGAAGTTTTGCTCAATGCTGTTGACAAATTCAATACTTCTATGCTGATTAGCAATGTTGTAATTGATTATGCGGCTTCTTTAGAAGATGCTATAACTCCTTCAACAGATGGACGCATTACCGTAATCGGTGGAACACTCCCGCAATAATTAAAAATTAAAGTGCCTCGTTCTTTTTTTTGGAGCGAGGTGTTTTTTAAAAAGGTGGCTTTTGTAATGGAAGAATTTGAAATGATTCAAGTTGATGGCGGTACATTTAAAATGGGAAGCGACAAGCAAGGTGATTTTGCCTCCCCAGCCCATAATGTATTTGTGGACAGTTTTTTGCTCGGCTTACATCCCGTAACACAAAAGGAATTCAAAAAAGTTGTAGGCACAAATCCTGCAAAATTCAGAGTTTACAAACATCCTGAACAAGCAAAAGAATATCTTTCTGAAACAAATGTTGCCGACATCGATTTTAATCATCCTGTTTTAGCAATAGAACCGCGACCAGTAGAAAATGTAAATTGGTTTGAAGCTGTAGTATTTTGCAATCTTTTGAGCATACAAAGCGGTTTTACGCCGTGCTACACATTAGGCGATTCTTCCATTCCAGAAGAATGGGGACGCATTCCCGTAAAATCCCCAATCCAAGCTTCAGAAATAAATGACTATTTTAGGTGGAACAAAATAAAATGCAACTTTAAAGCGGATGGTTTTAGATTGCCAACCGAAGCTGAATGGGAATACGCGGCGCGCGGTGGCAAGCACTCTGGTAATTTTGCATTTTCTGGGAGCAATACACTTTCCGAAGTTGGCTGTCACCACGAATCTGGAACCGCCGAACAAATGCAAACTGCTGCGGTAGAATCATTTTTACCAAACGAGTTGGGACTTTATGATATGAGCGGAAATGTTTGGGAGTGGTGCTGGGATTGGCTTTCGGGCTATTCAATAGAAGAACAAAGTAATCCAACTGGACCTGCAACTGGCCATGACCGAGTGGCGCGTGGAGGTTGCTTTAGCGGACAAGCCGATTGGTGTCGCGTATTTTTTAGAGGCGGAAATCTCCCTGAGTTTAAACTAAATAGCACTTTTGGTTTTAGATTGTGCCGAACTGCAACTCAATTTGCTAACTAACGGTAGTTTGTTTTTTAAGAAAATTTCTTTTTTGCTTGTACAATCTCCTTTAAAACGCTAAAATGTATTAGTTATGGAGGATGATTTATGGAGCAATCAAGCGTTTCTATAGCGTTTTATGATACCCGAAATTACGATAGAGATGCGTTCACTCGTGAAAATCGGCAATTTTTGTACAACATTGATTTTTTTGATTTTCACCTTGATGAAAAAACTGCGCTAACTGCAAAAGGCTATGATGTAGTCTGTGCCTTTGTAAATGACAGTCTTAGCGCGAAAGTTATTTATATTTTAAAGGACTGCGGTGTAAAACTCATAGCAATGCGCTGTGCTGGGTACAATAATGTAGACCTTGCTGCTGCAAAAGAGGCTGGAATTCCCGTTGTAAGAGTCCCTGCCTATTCTCCACACTCTGTGGCGGAACACGCCGCATCTTTATTGCTTTCTTTGACTCGCCGAATTCCACAAGCATATATGCGCACTCGAACGGGGAATTTTTCATTAAACGGATTGACGGGGCGCGATTTACACGGCTTAACTGCGGGAATTTTGGGTACAGGAAAAATTGGAAAAATTTTTGCGGAAATTCTTTCGGGATTTGGAATGAACATTGAAGTTTATGATGTTTACCCTGACACCGCGTGGGCAGAGGCACACAAATTTAAATATGTTCGCTTAGACGAGCTTTTTAAGGATGCCGATGTTTTAAGTTTGCATTGTCCGCTAACTGATAATACAAAACATATTATTAACGAACAGTCGTTAGCTCTTATGAAGCGCGATGCTGTTATCATAAACACGGGACGCGGTGCGCTAATTGACACAAAAGCTTTGGTTTATTCGCTAAAAAAACAAACAATCGGTGGAGCTGCCCTTGATGTTTACGAAGAAGAAAGTCGCTATTTCTTTGACGATTGGTCTGTTGACGTTATCCGCGATGACACTTTGGCGCGACTTTTAACATTCCCAAATGTGATTATAACAGGGCATCAAGCTTTTCTTACATCAAATGCACTTCAGGCAATTGCACAAACAACGCTTGGCAATGTAAAACAATTTATTGAATCTGGTCTTGTGCAAAACGAGGTACAATGATTTTAAATGTTGGCGGCAGAACAGACATTGTTCAGTATTATTCTGACTGGCTATTCCACCGCTTTAAAGCAGGTTTTGTACTTTCAAGGAATCCTTTGTTTCCAAAAAAAATTACCCGCTACGAACTTGCGCCACAAAAAATAGATTGCGTTCTTTTTTGCTCTAAAAATTACGAACCCGCCCTTGACCGCATCCACGAAATTTCAGATTCGTACAATACATATTTTCATTACACAATTACCGCATACGGCAAAGATATAGAACCTGGTGTGCCATCAATTGACCAAAGCATAGATACACTTTTGCGCTTAGAAAAAATTGTCGGCAAAAATCGCATTGCTTGGCGGTACGACCCAGTGCTTTTGACAAAAAAATACACAATTCAGCAACACGAAATTACTTTTGCACACATGGCGGCTCGCCTTAGCGGACACATTGACCGCTGTATTTTTTCGTTTGTAGAAATGTACCGCAAATTGCAATTCAATATGCCAGAACTTGAACTTTTAACCGAAGAAGCTATGGAAGAACTTGCGGAAATTTTTGGTCGGATTGCAAAAAAAAATCATATTCACTTGCAAACTTGCGCGTCAAATGCGGATTATTCAAAATATGGAATTTTCCCAAGCGGTTGCGTTACGCTAGAAATGTTAGGCAAGGCGAATAATGTAGAATTTAAGGATTTAAAACATCGAGGAATGCGGCGCGGTTGCCATTGTATGACAAGCCATGATATTGGCGCATATGATTCTTGTCCGAACGCTTGCAAATATTGTTACGCAAATCAAAATCCAGAAATCGCAAAAGAAAATTTTAAAAAGCACGATTCCCATTCGCCGTTGCTTTTGGGGAATGTGGAACTTGACGACAAAATCACGCAGGGAAATCAGGCGACATATTTAAAAAATGAGCCACTACAAATGCCGCTTTTTGTGTTATAATTTTTTGTATGGAACAACTTACAAAAAATCAAACATCGCAAGAACTTCTTGATTTTATAAACAAAAGTCCTTGCTGCTTTTATGCGATTCAAAATGTCTGCAAAAAATTAAAAGGCGCAGGTTTTGTAGAAATAACAGAAAAGGAACTTTGGCATTTAGAACGCGGAAAGTCCTATTTTGTTTGCCGAAATTCTTCAAGCATTGTAGCGTTTACAATTCCCGAAAACGCAAAATGTGAGCAATTTAAAATTTGTGCAAGCCACAGCGATTCGCCTTCATTTAAAATAAAAGGAGAAGGCGAATTAAAAGAAGAAAAAATCTACACAAAATTGAATGTTGAAAAATACGGCGGAATGTTGTGCGCTCCTTGGTTTGACCGACCGTTATCCGTTGCGGGAAGAATTATTTGTAAAGCGGATTCTTCGGATTTTTCAAAAGTGCATTTTGTTGAAAAATTGGTAAATGTTGACCGAGATTTACTTCTTATTCCGAATCTTGCAATTCACCTAAATCACGATGCAAACAAAACACCAAACTACAACGTTCAAAATAATATGCTTCCAATTTTTTCTTGTGGACAAAGTGGCGCAGGCTTTTGGAAAACAATTGCATCGTGCGCAGAAGTTCCGCTTGAATCCATTGTAGGTTCTGACCTTTTTTTGTATAATCGCGACCGCGGAACTTTTTGGGGCGAACAAAATGAATTCATCGCTTCTCCTCGCCTTGATGATTTGGAATGTGTTTTTACAACTTTAAAAGGTTTTTTGGATTCAGAAAAAAATGCAATTTCGGTATTTTGCGTTTTTGATAACGAAGAAGTTGGAAGTGAAACTCGGCAAGGCGCGGCTTCTACATTTTTGCGCGATTGTCTTTTTAGAATAAATTTTTCACTCGGCGGAAATGACGAAACGTATTGCACCGCTTTAGCAAATAGTTTTTTTGTAAGTGCCGATAACGCGCACGCTTTTCATCCAAATTACGCTTCTTCTTCTGACCCGCAAAATCGACCAAAAATAAATGCGGGACCTGTAATAAAATTTAATGGTGCGCAAAAATATACAAGCGATTCATACAGTTCGGCAGTTTTTAGAGAAGCCTGTTCTGTTGCAAAAGTGCCTTTTCAAATTTACACAAATCGTTCTGATATTGCGGGCGGTTCAACGCTGGGAAATATTAGCAACACGCAAGTTTCAATTCCTGCCGTTGACGTGGGAATTGCGCAGTGGGCAATGCATTCGCCATTAGAAAGTGCAGGTTCGCTTGACCCCGAAATGATGGTAAAAGCAATAAAAGCATTTTACGAACTTCAATGGGATTTTAAAGAAACAAACTTTTCCCATAGCGCAAAGGATTTGTAGATATTTCGTGTGGCATCGCCTAGCAACGCTCAAACTAGCAATTTCTAAAAAATTTGGTGTACAAGGCTTAAGGCAAAATCTTGGGGAAGTCCAGTTTTGGAAATGATAGCATAAGAAAAATCGCCTTCTGTCCAGCTGACCGTATTTATGTTTCGCGCAGATTTTCCGCGGAGTAGCACATTTGTTCCTTCATCATTTACATTTTTGGTGTAGGAATATTTGTTGTAGTCGTCAGTTATGTCAAGATTTCCTAAAGCTTTGCGGAGCAAAAGTTCATTGCTACTTTCCGAAATATTTTTGTAAACCACTTCAATCAAAGAATCTTCAACGGCTTCAATGCTGTCGCGGGCAAAATTGGGAATCGTTTCTGGAAGGAAAAGTTCAAAACCCGCAATTTCTTGAGCAATTTCAAGCAAATCGGGTTCAACAAAAGGCTCTTTCTCTTTTTCGGAATTTTCCGCGCTAATTTCTTCTTCAAGCGGAGATTCTGGCGCGTAAGATTCTGCATTTTCTGTTTGGGAATTTTCTTGGATTTCATTTAAAATGGATTCTTGTTTTTCTTCATCAGATTGAATTTCATCGGCTTTTATTTCAGTTTCTTCATTTACAAATGTTTGTTCAGTAACCGCTGGGGATTCTTTTGTGGAAGAAACACAGCTAAAAAAAACAAAAAAAAGGAATACGCCTACAAAAGTTGGAAAAATCCGTTTTAGAAAATTAGTCATATTCAATAGTATAATGCAAATTTTTTCAAAAAAATATTAAAAATGCAGATTTTTTTGTGAATTTCGCTTGACTAAAAATCCGTAAGTTTATATACTTGTTTTTACATTCAGCGATGAATGGATGGGCTATTAGCTCAGTAGGTAGAGCAACGCCCTTTTAAGGCGTGGGTCTGCAGTTCGAATCTGCAATAGCTCAAGTTTAGCACCGAGTTTTTTCGGTGCTTTTTTTTTGCGGAAAATGTTACGGAAAGTATTTTTTCGCTTACTTGAGCGATAGGCACTGTCTAGCGTTGCTAGATTCTTCACACATTGCGGGGGTGCAGAAACATACTAGACAGACGCTTACAGGTGTCCTAATTGTTGCTTTTGTATTGGATAAATCACTTTAAATTCTTCAAGAACTATGAGCGTTTCTTCGGTAAATGGAACATTATATTTGCTCAATTCTTTTTCAAAAATTGCGCGGTGTGAAATTTGCCAAGTTTCTAAATTGTTGTTGCCTTCTGCCTCTTTTGTAATGTGAATTTGATTTACCTTGCTAAATGGAACTACAGAAACTTTTGTTGTTTGTATAATGCAAAAGGCTTCGTTTTTTGAATTTAGAATCACGGTGTAATCGTTTTCATGCGGAAGTTGCTCATTTGTAAACTCATAAGTTTTAAATGCACTTGATAGTGCGGTTTTGTTTCCCTGCAAAATCAATGCCACTTGTGAATCAGAATCAAAGGCATGAGTTTTGTAATTTGCCTTTACATCTGCGTGTTTTGAAACAAATTCCGCCCAAAGTTTTTCTGGCGTGGTCTTTATGCTGTGAACTATGGCTTTTTCTCTATAGAGCATAATGTCGGCTTTTGCAATAAGTGCTTGTCCGTTGCGTTCTTCAGAAGCTGGCAAAAATGCAAAACCAACACTCGTCATTAAATTATATGGTCTGTTTTTTTCGTTTCTATCGTTTATAAAGGCTTGTTTAATTTCAGTTTTAAAAAGAGCCGCTTCGGTTTCGGAATTACAAACGTAGACAATTACAAATTCATCGCCACCGTAACGGGCAAGAAAAACATTTTTGTTTGCACACACTTTTCGTAAAATGTCAGCGGTGGTAATAATTGCTGAGTCGCCTTCTAAGTGTCCAAAATTGTCATTGATTGTTTTAAATTTGTCAATGTCTAATATAAAAAGCGCAAAGGGAACGTCCGTATTTAATTTTGCTTTAAAAAATGAATCAAAACTGCGCCGATTGTTTAGTCGAGTTAAACCATCTAAAGAAACTTGTTGTTCCAAAATGCCCGCATAAGTTAGCATAATAATAAAAGCTAATGCTGGCCACGCCGCAGGAATCCCTGGGTGGTGCAAATTTAAAATCCCCATAACGACTAACATTGCAACGTAAAGATACGAAATTTCAAATCGGGGTTTTATAAATCCTTGATGGAAAATTTTTCCAAATAGCATAACTAATAACGAAACTACAAAATATCCGTAGGCGATAAAATATTGAATCAAGTAAAGTTTTCCGATATCCGCTTGCAAAGTGCTTTTGTCTATGGTAAACATCCATTCTGTAAACGGAGAAACAATGCAAAGAAGTGTCAAAATAATGCAAGGAATTGCCATTAAAATTTGGTTACGCTTTCTAAATAATTTGCGCCTGTAGTTACTGTATTCGCTTATCACGTAAAGCATCCAAAAGTAGCCTACAATCGCCGTAAGACTCATATAAAAAATTTCAAAGAGGCAAAACAAAGTGTAGAAAAACTGACCTTGTTTGTGTTCTAAAAGTTTTAGCACAATGTCAACTACAAGGGCTAAATCAACTACAAGAGCAGTTTTTTCAAAAAGAATGTTTTCTAAACGCTTATCAATGCTTTGGCGTAACTTGCGCAAAACCCATATCAATAAGATGATGGAAAGTGCGTTAACTTCAATATATAAGGCTGATGTCATTTCTCCCATTGTAATCTCTAATTTTAACAGATTTTTGTTTTGTTGCCTAGACTCATTTTATTTGATAAACTTTTTTTATGCAGAATCTTGAAGAAAATTTCCCCGATTATCTTTCTCGATTGAATGACGAACAACAAAATGCGGTAAAAACAACGGAAGGTTATGTTCGCGTTCTTGCGGGAGCTGGAACGGGAAAAACGCGCACACTTGTCAGCCGATATTGCTATCTTGTTCGGGATATTGGCGTTGCTCCGCAAAACATTTTGTGCGTTACTTTTACAAACAGAGCCAGTGGCGAAATGAAAAGCCGTGTTCGCGCTTCTTTGGGCGATATGGATTTGGGGCTGATTTGTACTTTTCACGCATTCTGCACAGTTCTTTTGCACGAAGACATAAATGTTTTGCAATTTCCCAAAGATTTTATCATTTTGGATAAAGAAGATTGGCGCGAAATTATGCTTAGGATTTTTTCTGATATGCACCTTACGCTAAAAGAAACCACAGTTCAGCGCAAAATAGACGAGGTGTTAGAGGGAAAAAAACTCCACGCCGACACTTATATAGAATATTTTTACAAATTGAACAATGAAGAGTTGCGCGAAAAATTTAGTAATCCCGAAAAGTCGTTGGAGCAAAATCAGGAAATTTTTTTGCGCTTTATTTACGAACAAAAAAAATGTTTTGGGCTAGATTTTAACGACCTAATAAATTTTGCACTTTACATTTTGGAACAATTCCCCGAGATTCGCGAAAAATGGCAAAATCGAATGGAATATGTGATGGTAGACGAGTTTCAGGATGTGAGCGCGAAGCAGTATCGCATTGCAGAAATTTTAAGCGCGAAACACAAAAATCTTTTTATTGTGGGCGATTCTGACCAAACGATTTATTCATGGCGAGGCAGTCACGTAAAATTGATTTTGGATTTTGACAAAAAGTTTCCAAGCGCAAAAACGATTGTTCTTGAAAAAAATTACCGCAGTACACCGCAAATCTTGTGCGCAAGCAATTCTTTAATCAGCAAAAATAAAACGCGCTATTCAAAACAACTTGTCGCCACCATTCCCCAAGGAACAAAGCCCGTGTATTTTCACGCAAGCGATGACAAAAAAGAAGCCGAATGGATTTTTTCAGAAATTCAAAAATTGTGCGCAATGGGTTTTTCGCTTGGGAATATTGCAATTTTGTATCGGGCGCATTATGTAAGTCGCACACTTGAAGAAGTTTTTATAAAAAATGACCTTCCATACCGAATTTTGGCGGGAACGGAATTTTATGGCAGACGAGAAATAAAAGACATTGTTTGCTATTTGCGAATGGTGTCTGCGGGAGACGATGTTGCTTTTTACCGCACAATAAATGCTCCTTCGCGCAAAATCGGAAAAAAGAAAATTGCCACAATAAAATCTTATGCCGAACTTCATAATTGTTCCGCGTACAACGCACTCAAAGAACTTGTAAACGCAAAAGACCCAATTTTTAACGGAACAGACGCGGCGCAATATGTAGAGGCAATAGAATTTGTAAAAAGCCTTATTCCGAATGCACAAAGCAAAGCTCCCATTTTGCACAAGCGGGCGACCTTGTCAGATATTTTACAAACGCTACTTGACCGCACTGGTTACGAAGCATTTTTGCGCCTAGAAGCCGACCAAGACCGCCTTGATAACGTTGCAGAATTTAAGCGGAGCGTAAACGAGGCTAGTTTAGACGATGACGCAAATCTTGAAGATTTTTTAAATCACGTAGCACTTTTTACAGACCTTGACCGAGAAGATAAAAAGGAGGCGGTAAAATTGCTTACAATTCACGCAGCAAAAGGAATGGAATTTAAAGCCGTGTTTTTGTGCGGAATGAATGAAGGTGTTTTTCCAAGCCGAAAAGTTTCTACGCCAGAAGAAATGGAAGAAGAACGCCGAATTGCTTACGTGGCTTTTACCCGTGCCAAACAAAAACTTTTTATTAGCGATGCGGAAGGAAAGGCAAATGACGGGATTTTTAAATATCCTAGCCGATTTATTTTTGATTCGGATTTGGAAAATTTAACTCTTGTAAATGCCCTTGACTCATCTTTTGTGGAACAAGCGAAAAAAGTTATCAATTACGATGAATCTCGGCTTGATGCTCTTAGAACGCTATTTTCTGAAGGCGACAGGATAAAACATTCGGTGTTTGGCGAGGGACAAATAATTCTTGTAAACCTAAAAGCCTCTTGTTATACAATCAAATTTGATTCCCTACCCACCACCAGAACAATTCAATTCACCGCAAAATTAGAATCCTTGTAAAAAATTAGATTCATTTTAATCGACTTCCACCGCTAACAAACGAATTGTCCGCAAAGTGCTGGCGGGCGGAAAGCGGACAAAATGCAACTTTACGGTCATTCTGAGGACAAAGTCCGAAGAGTCCGTAAATTCTTTGCGTTACGAGCAAAGTTTGCGCCCACGGGTAAAGCCTTTTGCGAAAGAAACATAGATTCTTCACTATCGCTCAGAATGACACGCAAAGGTTGCACACCTAAGAATGTTGTGCGCAAAAATGATACCATGCACCTAGTAGATTTGCGTCGGATTTAAAAGTGCAGGTTGTCAATTCTGGAATTGGGATTGCGGGGTTAAAAAATCTAAATGGGTTGTGCGTAACAAAATTGTCAAAACTCTTTTTTAGCGATTCTAACAAAAGTGGACTCGCACTTATTCCGCCCCCGATTGCAATTTTTTCCAAATCGAGCAGCATATTTATGTTAAAAATTTGGGATGCCAAAAGGTCGGTGTAAGCGGAAAGTGCCTTGCAAATCGGCTCTTCCCCATTTTGAACTCGCACAAAAATTTTTTCACCGTCAAGGTCTTTTTCAAATTCACCAGTCCTATGAGAAACTAGGGTACTCAAATAATTTGCACTTCCTGTTGTGGCAAAAAAAGTTGACTCTTCTATTGGCTGAGTTGGGTGTGTGCATAAAAAGCTATATTCGCCCGCGCTACCATGCGTTCCTTTGTAAAGTTCGCCATTGATAATTAAGCCACCGCCAACACCTGTTCCCAAAATCATAACCGCCGCATTTTTGCAACCGCGCAAACTTCCCGCTTTTAATTCGGCAAGGGCAGCGCATTTTCCATCGTTTTGAATGGAAATTGGGAACTTGTACCGAACTTCAAATTCTTTGCAAATAGAACTGTTTACAAGATAAACCAATGCACCCGCAGTTTTCATATTTCCCAAATCGTCAAAAATTCCTGGCGCACTAATTGCAATTCCTGAAATTTTTCCAGCGTATTTTTGAACGATAGAATCAATCACACCTAAAAAATCGGCTTTTGTTGCTTCTGGAAAATGTGGTGTTGAAACTTTGTCTTTTTCTGAAATTTTCCCATTTGAAGCAATTAGTGCGAATTTTAAAAACGTTCCGCCCCAGTCAAAAACTAAAATTGAATCCATAACTTTAGAATATCACCAGGTTACAAAATCCGCAAGTTTTCTTTGCTAAGTGCCGCACCCGCACCCGCGTTTGCAAAACAAGCGCGTTGTTATGCAAAGAGCGAGAGGGAAAGCGGACAAAATGTTTTTTATAGTTTTATAACAATAAGGAAGCTTACTTCGTGGAAGAATGTTTTACCAACAATTTCCCAAAAGTTTGTAGTAGTAGTTGTTGTTGTTCCACTATTAGTGGGGTCGTTTGTAAAGTTGTTGAATAAATCGCCTATGATGTTCCAACTTGCGTCAAAAATAACGTTCTTTGTTAAGTCAAAACGAAGTCCTGTTGTCCACGCGATGTTAAAGTCGCTACTGCCACTACTGGCAGGCTTAAATTCAAAAGTATGTGTGTTTGTCTTTAAATTTGCCGTGTAGTCTGTTGAATTTTCAATTTCAAATGTTGGAAGAGTAAACTCTGCACCTACGTGTACGCCTAGTTTTTCGGCTGCCTGCCAAACAACGTCTGCATTAAAGCTAGGTTCAATATCTGTTGTAACGGAATTTTTGTAGGTGTCTGCTTTTTCTGTAGTTGTTGTTGTGCCAGATACACTTGTGGTTGTATGGGCTGTAGTTTCATTTATGAACTTAAATGGAAGAGAAGCTCCAAAACTTACTGTTACGGTTTCGATTGGGGTAATGTCTACGCTCCATTCTGGTGTAAAGGTAACAATGCTGTTTCCGTAACCTGTAGTTTTAGTAGATGTGTTGGCACTAGAATTTGTAGAGTAGGTGTTTCGCTCATCGGTGTCAAAGGCAAAGTCAAGTGCGGCGGCAAAACTGTGGGCTGCCATTTCGCCTTCAGGAAGTGCAAGTCCGCTTCCTAATCCAAACAAAATCCATGTGTGTGAGCTATCATCTTTTGTGAAAGTTGTACCGTAAGATGATGATGTTGTTTTTGTTGAGCTGTAGTTGGGATTTATGTCTAGTCCAAAATATGCGTAAGGGCTTAAAGCAATGTCCCCAACTTCAAGATTCATTCCCGCACGGATTTCTGGGTAAAGTTCGTATTTTTGCGTCCACTCTGTTTCGGTGGAAGTAGTGCTGTTGTCCGAAACTGTGGTTGTTGTTCCAGTGTTGTTGCCGCTGCCACCATTCTTAAACAAAACGCTTCCTTTAATACCAATGTTTCCAAATCCTACCAAAGCGGATATTGCAAAGCCATTGCCATCTGTTGCCTCACCAGTTGCTGTTGTTTTTTTTGAGTTTGTAGTTGTTTCTGTGGTGATTGTGTTTTTAAAGCCTGTAAAGTCGGCATTAAAGAAAAGTCCTGTATATAGGCTTCCAAAATTTTTTGCTACGCCCATATTAAATGTGTTAGAGCTAGTGCTGCTACTACTACTATTGGTCGTGTCGCTCCAACCTGCGTAGACAAATACTTTTTCAAAAGTTACATCTTGGAACGCATTAACGTCCATAAAATCTTCTACTTCAGAAACAAGTCCGCTTAAAGAAACGGGAGCTGGCATTGTGGATTCTTGTGCGTTAAGTGCTATACCCCCCCCCAGTAACATTGCTAAGGCAACTGCATTTTTAATCTTCATAAAAAACTCCTGTATTTTTGTTGTTTGTGGCTAATTATAATTTTTTGTTTTTTTAAGTCAAGTAGTTTTACCAAAAACACGCGCATTGTATGCAAAGAAAGTGCGAGAACGCTCAAGTATTCCTCTATCGCAAAAAAAATTTAAAATTATCATAAAAAATTTGTTATTTTTTGATTTTGGTAATTCACATTCATTTTAATTTGGTATATAGTATAGTCGTCAGTGAAGTTTCAGAAATAGCGGTTTTTTTGTATTTCTCCTTTACGCTTTTCTGTGATGATTGACAGGCGCACACCGATTGTTAGGTTTTCTCCTCCTATTTCCCCTAACAATCGGTATTTTTTGTCTACACAAGTGAAAGTGCCGTTTTTATCATTGGGTCTAAAGAAGAATGACCATTCATAAACATATTTTCCCCAGTAACGCACGAACAAACGTTAGTTGTAATAGAAAGTGCTTTTTTGCCAAGATATGCGGCATTGCAGTAAAGCGCGTATGTTTCCATATCTTGTGCAAGACAGCCCATTTTTGCCCAAGGTTGCCAAGACCTGTTTTCTCCGCGTGCATTATAAGAACTAAATAAATCCGAAGAAATAATTTGTCCTGCATAAAAAGGAATGGCGTTTTGTTCAGCAAAAAAAGTGGCGCGTTTTAAAAGGTCAAAATTGCACACTGGCGAAAAAGTCCCAGGAAGTTCATATTGCAATGCGTAATTGGAATCCGTAGAAGCCGTAAGAGCAAAAACTAATGCGCCAAGCGTCATATCTTTTTGGAGTCCGCCCGCCGTTCCAATCCGAACAATTTGTTCTACATCGTAAAAAGCAAAAAGTTCGTAAGAATACAATCCCGCAGAAGAACCGCCCATTCCGCTTCCCATTACGGAAACCGCTTTTCCATTGTAATTTCCCGTAAAGCCCAACATTCCCCGAATCGAAGTAACTTTATGTGAATTTTGCAAATAATTGTTGGCAATAAATTCCGCACGTTCAGGGTCGCCAGGAAACAAAACAAAAGGCGCAATTTCTCCCTTAGAAGCCGCATTGTGTGGCGTGGGAGTTGCTTTTTCAGTGTAAAATGTGTGTGTCATAAAAATCAGTTTACCACAAAAGTTTGATAGACGCAAAGAAAAATCCCGCGTATACTAAAATTGTGGAAACCTTAGGCGAAAAATTGCGGCGGCTTGCCGACCTTTACGAAACTCCTGCATTTTTGGCGGACGACCCTTCGGGATTTATGCACCGATTTACAAATGTGCGCGATGCGGAAGTTGTGGCATTTATTTCGGCAAATTTGGCATTTGGCAGGCGGACTCAGATTCTTGCGCATTTGGAACAGATTTTTGGCGCGATGCAAAATTCTCCTGCGGAATGGATTACAAGCGATTCTTATTTGGATTTTTTTGGGGGAGGAGATTCTTCTTTTTACAGAATGTTTTCTCACAACGATATGATTTTATTTTGCTCCTGCCTTTCTAAAATGCTGCGGGGGCGGCAAAGTTTAGGTGAATTTTTTTTTGATAAATGGAACGCCGCTTCTTGTACACCAATTTTGTCCGCCGTTTTAGCGGACGCTTTTCCAAAAAACTGCAAAATAATTTCTCACGGAAAAAACAGTGCCGCAAAGCGATTGCAATTATTGTTACGCTGGCTTGTTCGCAAAAATTCCCCCGTTGACCTTGGACTTTGGACCTGGTTCAGCGCGAAAAATTTATTGCTCCCGCTAGACACTCACGTAATGCAACAGGCAACAAAATTAGGACTTATCCAAAAAACCGCATCTGGAAAAATTCCCGCGCCAAGTTTGCGTCTTGCCCAAAGTTTAACAGCAAAACTTTCAGAATTTTTCCCAAATGACCCAGTCCGCGCCGATTATGCACTCTTCGGCTTAGGCGCAATCGGTGAATAGCGTAAACTTTACGTGTCATTCTAGTGGGGTGCCTTGCAAAATTAGGTAGCGGCTGGCGTAAAATTTGTAGTAGTCGTCATCGGTGAGCGTGTAAAATTTTATGTTGCGGAGCGTTGTGTCGGCTTCTAAAATTGTTCCGTTATTTGTGCGGATTTTTGTTCCGTATTCACGCAAGCCTGTTTTTGCATTTCCGCGCGGATAAATGTTTAGCACAAGGTCATCGTCCCACGCAAAACTTTGGTCAAAAGAATCAGAAACTGTGCAATTTATAAACGCGGCACTATCCCAATCCTTTTTGGTGTCTGCGCTTCCATTTCCTGCCGTTCTGTACAAATAAACTTGATTTGTTCCTCGTATTTCCGAAGAAAAATTGCAATCTGAAAAAACAAAACCCGTTTTTCCTGCAAGTGCTAGACTTTTTACTACAAACGCCTGATTTGCCCGATTGTCTTCGCGAACAATTATTTGACATTTTTCAAACAAAACCGCAGTCGGTTCGCCATAAATAAAATCGGTGTCGCCAGAAATTGTACAATTTAAAAAATGAGCCGTGCCTTTTGCGCAAAGTGTATTTTGCCTTCCTTCTAGGCGCAAATTTTCGGCAAAAAGCGTGCCGTTTTCATTTGCCCAAACAAGAGCTTCCGCAGAATCCAAAAACTCATTTGAATTTGCTGATTTATTGTGTGTGTTGATTATGCTAAAATTGCGCAACGTAACAGATGTTGCATTTGCACCCAAAAAGAAAACGCTCCGATTTTCTAATCCTCGATGAAACGCCTCACAATTGTCCGCCTGAATAATGCAATCCGCATTTTTTGCCGTACATTCCAGAATCAGCGGATTTGACAAATTGTATTTTAGAGTTTCGCGGTATGTTCCTGGTTCAAGCAAAATGTGAACGGGCGTTGTTTTTGCTAAGTCGCCCTGCATAACCATATCGCGAATTCGCTTAAACGCCACCGTAATTGCCGATGGCAAGCGCGAAGAAACAGAAAGTTCTACCATTTACAGCTTAACGTCCTTTAAAGAAATCATCTACGCTTTTTATGAGGGATTCTGGTGGCATTGTTTTTAGTAGATATTTTTCTGGTTTAGCGGCAAGAACTTTCATAACGGTTTCTTTGTCGTCTTTTGCGGTTAAGAAAATGACTGGAATGTTTGCGGTATTTTCTTCCGATTTTAACATTTCGAATACTTGTAAGCCAGAAACAACGGGCATTTCGTAATCGAGCAAAATCAAATCGACATGGTTTTTTGCCAAAAGCGAAATTGCATTCATTCCTGAATTTGCCATATAAACATCGTAGTTTTTGGAAAGCCAATTTTTCATTGTGCGGAGCATCATTCCGTCGTCATCAACAACAAGAATCCGTTTGCGCCCTGCGGTAATTCCATCGTCAATAATTAAATTGTTTAAACGATTGATTACGTCCTTCATATTTACGGGACGACTGAATGAAGAAGAAACTACTGCGCGTGGAACAATTTCATAAGCGGCTTCTATTTCCATCGGCGTTCCAATAAGGTACAAAACGCGGTCTTTGCCTTCTTCGGTAACATTTTTTTTAAGATATTTTAAAGTTCCGTTAAAATGATTCAAATCGCCTTCAAGGTATACTATATAAATATCTGGCAAATTTTGAATTAAGGAAATTTCTACAATGTCAGGCTGTGCGGTAAGAACTTCAAAACGCGCATCTGTTAAATTTTTAATCATTGCGTTTACAAGAAAATTCTGTGTAGAACCTTCACTTATAAATAATATTCTTCTGTCCATTTTTCTTCCTTGTAAATTAAGTATACTAAAAGACTTTGTAAAAGTCTATTTTTTTTAGCTTTGAAACAAAAAATTATGCTCGATTTTGCAAAAATTCCATAACGGCGTTTTGGTCAACGGCAGCAATTTTTTCTTTTAGGGCTTTAAAAAACTCCTTTTCTGTTTGCGGAAGAGAAAAACGTTCTAGTTCGCTAATTATTTGGTCAGCGGTGTCAAAATCAAAAGCTTCCATACATTCTTTTAAGCCGTTTAGGGCGGTATTGTATTGTTCTGCGGAAATTTCTGGGAGATTTTCTTGTGAATTTTTCGCCTTTTTTGTTACCGATTCCAATTTTTTTGTGTAAGAACGATACAAAGAAAGTAGTTCTGCGGTTTTTTGGGCAATTTCTTGAATAGCCTCTTTGTTTCCATCACAAGCTTTGTCTCCGCATTTTTCAAGATTCGCCGCCATTGCAGAAAGTTCTAATGCGCCGATTAAGCGGGCTGAACTTTTTAGCGCGTGAACTAAAATCGTGTAATTTTTGTAATCGGAGGAAGAAGCAAAGCGTTCAATTTGTTCCGATTTTGCGTCAATTGCTTCGGCAAATCCCAAAAATGCTTGGCAAAGAACTTCGCAATCGCCACAATTTGTAAGGGCGGCTTGAATGTCTATTCCTTCAAGATTTTTGTATTCTTCGGGAATGTTTTGATTTTGCTCTTCCTGATTTTTTTGCGCATCTTTTGCGCTAACTTTTTGGATTTTTTCGGGTGGAAGCAAATCGAGCAACATTTTTTCTAAACGTTTGCTGTCAATTGGTTTTGTTAAATAATCCGTGAATCCCGCCGCAAGATATTCTTCTCGCGCCCCGCTAACAGCATTTGCGGTTAATGCGACTGTAGGAACTCCAAGATTTAAGTTTCCTTCAAGAGTAGAAAGTGCGTGTAAAGTTTCAATTCCGTCCATTCCAGGCATTCTGTGGTCGATAAACAAAATGTCGTAATGATTTCTTTGGCACAAATAAAGCGTTTCTTCGCCACCCGTTGCGGTTTCTATTTGAATGTGCGTTTGCTTTAAAAGTCCCTTTACAACGGTAAGATTTAATGGCGTGTCATCTACAACAAGGATTTTTGCTTCTGGCGCGTGGAAAGATTCGGTGTAATTGCTTTGAGCTGCCTTGCTTTTGCGGTAGGTTTCGCTAAAATCCCCAATAGCATCCCAACGCAAAACTTTTTGTTCCACCGTAAAATAAAAATCGCTGCCTTCGCCATAAACACTTTCCACTTTAAGCTGACTTCCCATCAATGCAAGAAGTTGCTGCACAATATTCATTCCAAGACCTGTGCCTTCTATGCTGCGATTGCGTTTTTCTTCAATTCGCTGAAAAGCTGTAAACAATTTTGAAAGGTCTTCTTGTTTTATGCCGATTCCTGTGTCTTTTACGTGAATTGTAATGTTTATTGCATCGTCGGCAATTTTTTGGTACAAAATGGCAAGTTTGACCGAACCTTTTTGTGTGTATTTTACCGCATTGGTGAGGATGTTTAAAACACATTGCTTAATGCGTATTTCATCTCCATACAATAAATTAGGAAGCGTTTCGTCAACATCTACAGAAAACGCCAAGTTTTTGTCTTCGGCGCGTTTTGCAATCATATTTACCAAATCGTTTATGAGCGAACTCATATCGTATTCAACGGGAATAATTTCCATTTTGCCCGCTTCAATTTTGCTAAAATCGAGAATGTCATTTACGAGCGAAAGTAAACTTTTTCCTGCGTTTTGAATGTCAATCGCGTAATCAACAATGGGCGGCTCCGAACTTTCGCGGATAATCATTTCGTCTAAACCCAAAACCGCGTTAATTGGTGTGCGAATTTCGTGGCTCATATTTGACAAAAATGTTGATTTTGCTTTGCTTGCAGCCTTTGCAACTTTTAAGTCGGATTCAAGTTTTTGTTCGCGGATGAGATTTTCCATATATGATTGAGTGGTTTCAATGCTTTCTAAAAGTGTTCGGTACAAAATTCCAATTTCATCGCGATTTTTTAAATTCAGTTCCTTGATGTCGATTTTGTATTCGGAAGAATCGAATTTTGAAGCATCTTCAACTGCCATTCCTAAAAGCATTAAAGGGTTCGAAATGCTTACGTTTACAAGTGAATAAGTTGTTAAAATTACAGGAATCGCAATAATTGAAAGAAGGACAAACATTCGTGTTGAAAATAAAATAGAAGAAAGATTATCGTCATAGGTAAAAAGTGCGATTGAAAATCCTAACGATGAAATTATAAGAATTAACGATGTAAATAAAATAGCCACTAAAATTTTTGAGGTGATTTTGGTTCCGCGTTTTTTTGAGTTTTGGCGTTCGCGGATAATTTTTACGGCTTCTGAATTGTAAGTGTTTGTGAAAAAATACTTGCGGATTTTTTGCGGACAAAAATTGTAGTAAGCATAACAGAAGATAGAAACTATCAAACATGGAATTAATGCGATAAGAAAATCTGTCACATTAAAGGAAACTTCTAAGGAAACTCCTTCGGTTAAAAAATAAAAGAGCCAACTCCACGCATTCCCAAAAATAAGTGAAAAAATAAGTGTTATAATTATGGTTTTCCAAATGCTTTTGTACCAGCCCCTAAAAATTGGAATGTTTGCAAGTAGCGAGGCTATAAGGAGCAAATAGGCGTGATACGCATATCCTATTGAAAATGTTCGGATTGAAAAAAAAAGTAACGTAACAATGCTTCCTGCCGCATAGCCAGAAAGAGAAGTTAAAAGCATTATGGGAATAATTTCTGTATAAAGTCTGACTCCTTGTAAAAATTTTAAAGTTTCGCTTGTTGGTACTAAATCAAAATTGTTGGAATAATAAATATCCTGAAAAAGTAAACACGCAAGGCACAAAATAGAAGTAACAGGAATTGTTATGTAAAACCTTTTATCCTGAAGCAAAAAATGAGAAGTAAAATCTTTTGTGTTCAAGGTCAAACTCCTTTGTTCTTAAGATATGCTACGCTCAATGTGCGTAAAAACAGCGGCATAGTTTTTGTAATATCTCCAAAACACTTTCTTATTTTAAATTAAAAATGGCTATTCGGCAAGATTAAAAGGCACAATTACAACTTTATGTTTTATAACAAAAAGAAGTTTTTCCCGCTGAGATTCGTAGATGTTTCGCGTTGCTCAACATGACCTTTTGAGCGTCATTTTGCATAGTTGGCGAGTCATTCTGAGCGTAGCGAAGAATCCATAGATGTTTTGCGGGGCAACGCAAGGTCTTTTCGCCTATTGTTCAAGAAATGTTGTGTAAACTTACACTAAATGCTGTAAAACCATGAGCTGTCGGGCGGGGTTTCTATTTGCTTTAGTTCTTGTTTTCCTTGGTCAAAGCGCAATTCTTGATTTTTTACACTCACTTTTGTAAAAGGAGCAACGGATTTTGTTATAAAGACATTTCCGCCGATTACGGCATTTCGTCCAATCACAGTATCCCCGCCTAAAATAGAAGCTCCAGAATAAATGGTAACATTATCTTCTATTGTAGGGTGGCGTTTTACATTTCTAAGCGAACGACCTCCCCGTGTAGAAAGCGCACCCAGCGTAACTCCCTGATAAAGTTTTACGTGGTCGCCGATAACAGTTGTTTCTCCAATTACAACGCCAGTTCCGTGGTCAATAAAAAAGTATTTTCCGATTCTTGCCCCTGGATTTATGTCGATTCCTGTTTGGCTGTGGGCATATTCGGTCATAATGCGGGGAATGACGGGAACTCCGAGCGCATACAATTCGTGGGCAAGCCGATACACAGTTATTGCGGTTAAACCTGGATATGTTACGATGATTTCTGCCGTGTTTTCTGCGGCAGGGTCGCCTTCTAAGGCTGCCTTTACATCTGTATCGGTGTAGGCGCGAATTTCTGGAATAGTTTGCAAAAAGTCAAGCGTAATTGCTTCCGCCGCCGTGTACAGTTTTGTTTCGGGAATTTCTTCGCCAGGATGGTAACTTCTTAATGCGGTTGCAATTAGCTCTCGCAAACTGATAGTAATATCTTCTAGCAAAAGCGAAAGCGAGTTTTGTATACCATAAGATTTGAAGACTATGTTTTTAAAGTAGCCTGGAAAAATAACCCGCAACAATTTTTCTGTAATTTCTACAATTTCGCTCTTACTAGGCTGGTCTTTTACATTGATTTTATCAATCGCACGAGAATTTTCATAATCACACAAAATATTAAATGTGATTTCCTTTAAATTATCAAAAAGTGAACCGACCATAAGCATCCCTTTTGATTAGTATACTTATATTTTGTTTACAGTCAATAGAACGGATTTTGCGCAGCTCTTGAATATTGCTTGACAAAATCGCTCAGAAAAAGAAAAATAAATAAAGGCTTGGTATGAATTCGATTTTTAAAATGATGATTTTGTTTTTTGTCGCAACATTTTTACTTTCGTGTCAACAGGATGTTAAAGTTGATGCGGTTGCGACTTACACTTTTTCATTTGAACATTCATCTTTATCCGCAAATTTTTCAGAATATGGGGTGTCAGAAGCGAGTCAAATTCTTGTGTTTTATGCCGACAACACTTTTGAAGATTCTATAAAATGGAATTATTCCTTTAAGTCTGACTCTAGCTCTAATAGAATTTATGTAAATCAAAATTATGTGCGTTCTTCTGGAACATGGAGCGGGGATTTTTCTACCGATGGAGAAATCACTTATGTAACAAAAAAAGTGGTCGATTCCAAAAAGGTCAATGAAGTTTTCGATAGAATTCATACGACTGCCTATAGCGCAGACTCCGAAACCACAATTTCTGTTACAAATTCCGACATTCCGCTTGTTGATGTAGAAAAACAAATTGAATCTTCTGCTGTTCTTTACGATGAAACAAAAAAGCTATATTTTGGCGGAATTTATTATACGCTAAAATGATACGCTGTTTACATTCTCCGTTATGTTGAGGGGTTGCCCGAAACATCTACAAATTCTTAGTGCCACACGCAGAAGTTTGCGCATACGAAAGATTTCTTTTGCAAAAGACGTATAGATTCTTCGCGGGCAAAGCCCTATCGCTCAGAATGACGGGCAAAGTTTGTCCACCGCACGCACTTTCTTTGCGGATTATGCGGTTGTTTTGCGGACACTGACGCGCATTTTACCCGCAAAGTGTGGGATTTTTTTGGATTTTAGAAATTTGAGCCGTTCCAGCCCCAATCTTTTGTGCCACCGTATTTTATGTAAACGCTATCGCCTGGAATGTCTAGCTCATCTTTGAGTGTTTTACAGACGGCAGCCGTCATTTTTTGGCAATCCGCAGAAGATGGATTTCCTAAAATGTCAACGGAAACAAATGCGCCTTTTTCTAGCTTTTTTCCAGCAAACCAAAGGTCATAATTGTCCTCAATTCCAACCATCAAGAAAGATTCTGGTTTGTTCATCAAAGAAATTGCCTTTCCCAATTCAGATTTGAGTTTTTCCTTTTTTTCCGCAGAAAGAGGCACTGTAATTTTTGAGTCGATAAATGGCATTTTGCCCTCCTATTATTTTTCAGCTTCAGCATTTGAAGCCGTATTTTCTTGCCAAACAGAGTCCAGTGTGGTCAAATTCAGCAAAATCGGATTCCCGTTTGTGCCAGTAACAAGCAAACCTTTTTCCGTTTGATTTAAAGGTGTGCCTCCCCGCACTGCAATGGAGCTTTTTGTCCGCAAATTTAAGTTTTTGTCGTAAATTGCCACGTAATTTGCACCAGAGTTTTGAATCACCGTATAAAAATTCCCATTGATTTCTTCTAAATGCGCATTTTCAGAAAGCGTTTCTTCCGATTCCTTTTGAATTTCCAATTTTGAAGAATCGATTAAACACAATTTTACGGCGGATTTTCCGTCATTTATTCCGCAAAGAGCCACGTAAAGTTCCTCAAACAAAATGGAAGAACCTTCGTCTTGCTCAACGCTGACATTTGAAACTTTGTAAAGATTCGCGCTTCTAATTTGCGTAGCGGGCGATTTTTTTACAATTTCTCCGCTTGCGCCGTCCACAGTAATAAGGCTATAAAGATTTTTTGCCTCGTCAACTAAAAAAAGTCCCGTAACGTAATTGCTTGTATCTACAGGATTTGCGTTTGCCGCAGACTGTTCGCGGGCTAAAACTTGCTTTTCGGTTTGCGACTCTAAGTTTTTGCGGTCGGCGGTTTGCTGTTCTTGAGCGGCGTTTTTTTGCGCTTCTTGTGCGCGTTCTTTTGCTTGAGCTTTTTCCTCTGGGTCTTGAGTTTTAGCGGCGGCATTTTTTTCTTGAGCTGCAGTTTTTTGCGCTTCTTGTGCGCGGACACTTGCGTCTTCTGATTCGCGTTTTTTAAGGTCAGCTAGATTTTCGCGCGCACTAGTTCCAGTTTCGCCCTCTTGTTTTAGAGCTTCAATTACTTTTTCA
Organism: uncultured Treponema sp.; assembly: GCA_937900125.1. Taxonomy (GTDB): domain Bacteria; phylum Spirochaetota; class Spirochaetia; order Treponematales; family Treponemataceae; genus Treponema_D. The sequence continues at coordinate 27,020 of CALCEK010000046.1, forward strand.
TCGCTGATTTCTGTGGTGTCTACCGTAGAAAGTCCGCCTTGAACATCACTTAGTGGAATGACGATTTGAGTTTTTCCCGCCCAATCCTGCCAAAAAGTGCTAAGTCCAACTGATTCTTCATTTAGATTTTCAATAACCGATGTTTTGTATTTTGCCCTAAAAGCGTCTAAATTTCCGCGATAAACTGCATTGTAAACTGTTACAAAAATGGCAAGCGTTTCTGCGTCATTTGCGTCATAGGCGTAGGCTGTTTGCAAAAAGCCCGAAATTATTCGGCGCAAATTGCGAATGTGGTCAACACCAGCCGTATCGTTTAAAAGCAAAATATCCGCATCTAGCCCATTTGGATTTTCAGAATCAACGGAATGGATAAGGGTGTATTTTCCTTCTGGAAAAACAACAGTCGGTGTTTGCACATCTTGCAAAATCGGCTCGCCAAGCGCGACTCCAATTCCCGTAATGGCGGCGGCAGTTTCAATTACCGCGTGTGGCCCTCCGTAATTTTCAAATTGAATAGAATCAGGGGAAACCTCTTGAATTTCGGCTTGGTCAACTTCTAGCGCAAAAGCAGCTTGCAAAAAAAAACTCGCAAAAAAAATACCCAGAATCTTTTTCATTACTTTAGTATAGCACAATTAGGCGGTTTGAAAAGTCAATTTTTGCAAGAAATGTCATATTGCGGGGCGATTCAGTTAGCAAAACATTGCATACATAAATGGTAAAGTCA
>CALCEK010000047.1 GCA_937900125.1 uncultured Treponema sp.
GCTCTTCTACTTCAATTTCCCTACCATTTCCGAGATTACTTATCTCATAATTTTGGCAAAACACGCAGTTCAAATTGCACTTTGAAAAGAAAACAGTTCCAGAACCATTTTTCCCACTTATACATGGTTCTTCAAACTTATGAAGACTCACCCCTCCAATTTCAATTTTATCTCCTGCACTCACCTTTCGGGATAATTTTACTTCTTTTTGATTTAAGGTAATTTTAAGCGCAGAACTTTTTAAATGACTCCGATTTAGACTTTCTGGAAGCGAAGCAACGTATTTGTCAAGTCTCTCGTTTTTTGTATAGGAATCGGGAATAACAAAAGTTAAAATAGGCATTATTTTTCTGTCTCATCTACTTGGTCAATTTTTTCTTCTTCTGAATGACGAAATAAATCACCTGCCTCCTCTGGCGTAATTGGAATCGCTGTCATTCCCGAAGACGCAGCTTGTAATTTTTTAAGTCGATTTTCAGAATTCTTTCGCCCAATAATTGAAATAATCAAATCAGTAAGTCCCACGGCAAAACTTACACCTAATGAAATTCCCACAATTTTTTTTAAATCGTCCTCAGAATAGGAACTGCGGTCAAGCGGATTCGGAAAGCTGCTAGAGCTATTCCCATTTGCTAGAGCGGAAAAATACTGTATGGAGCTATATGTAAGTGTTACCCCAAGCATTGTAAACGGCAAAGACCCAAGTGTTATAATTTCGCCTTGCCGAACATCATAAACCCACTGTGGAAATTCATCAATTTTGTATGGTTCAGCATCTTTAGAACTTTCCATAGAAGCACTTGAATCCGCAGGAAAAAGAAAAATTGCGCAAATAAAATAAAAAACAAAAACCGAAACACACTTTTTCATTCGCGATTGCCGAAAATTGCTGTTCCAATTCTAACTAAGGTACTTCCTTCTTCTATGGCAATCGTATAATCCGCACTCATTCCCATGCTAAGTTCTGTAAGCGAAAGATTTGGGAAGTGTTTTTTTGATTTTTCCAACAATTCCCGCGTTGTAGAAAAAGATTTTCGGATAGCTACCTCGTCATTTGTAAAGGGTGCCATTGTCATAAATCCAATAGGTTTTATGTGCGGATACTTTCCATTCGCGCAATTTTCTAAAGAAGAAAAAATGCTCTCTTCAGTTTTGTAGCCGCTTTTGGATTCTTCGCCTGTATGCAATTCAAGGAAAACTGAAATTACCTTGTCTATTTTTGCACAATGTTTTTCAATTTCTACAAGAACTTCCTCCCTGTCAACGGATTGAATGCACTGTGCAATTTCAACAGCTTTTTTTATCTTGTTAAGCTGAAGATTTCCAATTATGTGAAGTTCCGCACTTTTTTTATACTGTTCAGGCAAAAGCGTAAACTTTGAATAAGCCTCTTGAACTCGATTTTCGCCAAACAAAAACTGATTTGCACAAAGAGCCTCAATAACAGCTTCTTGCGGATGGAATTTGCTTACAGCACATAATTTTACGCTACCACTTTTGCGTAGCGATTTTTGTTCTGCATTAAAAATAGCGTCTTTTACAATTTCAAGATTCTTTTGAATTGCTGAATTTTCCATTTTTATCTCTCTTATGAACACTTTGAAAAACTGATGTTTTTAGAGTTTCCCTTTTAGTATAACAGATGAATATTTTTGCGACAATGCACAAAATTGTTCAACAGAAAGATTTTCAGCGCGCAAAAGAGGCGAAATTCCAAGCGATTTAAGAAAATCTTCAGCATCGTAATTTTCTGGCATAAGCGATTTTAAGTTGTTATAAATAGTTTTACGCCTTTGAGAAAACAATGTGTGTACAACTTTTACAAACGTGGCAGTATCGCCACAATCAAGAATCTTATCTTTTGCTAGAGCGTCTAAAATTACCACTTGAGAAGCAACATTTGGACGAGGCCAAAAGTTTCCAGCCGCCAATTCAAAGCCAAGTTTTACATTATAATTTTTTTGGCATAATACGCTAAAGACAGAATAATCTTTTGAGTTAGGTTTTGCAACCATTCTATGAGCAACTTCCTTTTGAACAGTAAAAACGCATTTATCAAACATAAAATTATCTGAAATTGTTTGCGCAATAAAACTAGCAGCGATGTTGTAAGGCAAATTACCAAAAAGTTTTATTTCCTCGCCCCTAAAATCGCTTCCTTTTTTTAGAGTTTCCTTTTTCCAATTTTTTAAAACATCTCCTTGAATTACAAAAAATTGATTATCTTTTATATATTGAGCAAAAATTTCTGTTAAAATGCTAATAAAGCCCTTGTCAATTTCAAAAGCGCGAACTATAGCATTATTTTTGAGTAGTTCTTGCGTCATGCACCCTAGTCCTGATCCAATTTCCCAAATTTCATCATTATGATTTATAGAAAGCAAAGAAATGATTCTTTTGCGGGCGGAAGGCGAAACCATAAAATTCTGACCGAATTTCTTTTGCATTGCCATTCCGTGTTCTTCTAAAAATAATTTTAAGGCTTGGGGGGAATTGTAATCTGGGGCTTCCATTTTTTCTCCTACACAAAAGTATGCAAGTTTTTCTAACAAAACGATAAAGGTGGAACTTTTGCAAATATGCTAACACAAAATGCAATTATTTGATAGAGAATTTTTAGTAAAGTCCCAAAAAATGCTGATGTAAGCGGAAAAACCAAACTCACAGGAATTGCAAATGCAGCTAGTGCCATAAAAACGGAAACAAGTGGTGAAACTATAAGAGTTGCAACAATTCCTATAGGAGAAATAGCTTTAAATAAATAAAGTGAAATCGGCATAGTTGCAATTTGCGCACCAACAGATGCCGAAAGTGATTGTGCAATTACAGGTGGAAAGTATGCACTAAAAATGCTCAAAAATGATGATGAAAAAAGCAAAATTCCTAAAAGTGATGAATAAGAAAGTAAAAAAGCGGCACTTTTTATGTCATTCGGAAAAAGCGAAATGTGAATCAAAAATGACAAACTTAAAATCGGTACAAGCGAAAGCGTTTTATAAAAAACAAGTTCTCCTAAAAAAAGCAAAAATGTACACAAAAACGCTCTTGTTAGTGATGGCGAAAGTCCCGCAAACCAAACAAAAAGAATCACTGCAACAAATTGAAAAGGCAGTTCGCCTTTTTTTCCAAACAATTTTTTTTCACCAAAAGAAGCAATTCCAGAAAAAAAAGAAAGGTGCATTCCGCTCAATGCCAAAATGTGCGAAAGCCCTGCAATTCTAAATGCGTCAGAAACTTTTTTGTTTGTATATTCCCTAGAACCAGAAAGCAGTGCGAGAATAAGTCCACCTGCATCGTTCCACGCATACATAAGACGCTTAAAACACAAGCGTTGTAATGCCCTAAAATGCTTAATTTTTCCCAAAAATGATTCATCATAACCGCAATAATCAGCAGAAGAAACAACAAAAGCATCAAGTGCCTTAGACCAATATCCCCGCGACGTAAATAATTCTCCACGTTCAACAAGCATTGTAGACTTTGCGATTGAATGTAATTTTCCAGGATAACAGGCTTCTACAATTTCGGAAGGAAAAAATGCGCAAACATTTCCCACTGCACTTGCACTGACAATTGTTTCTCCTAACGAGCCAGAAACCATTTTAGGATTTACTTGGACTTTGTAAAACTTTCCATTGCCAGTTTTTGTAGGATTTGAGCAAAAACTCCCAGAAATTCCTGTAAGGCACTCCTTTTTTACGGCACTTTGATATGGTGAATTTTTTCTGAGCGGAATAAAATTTCCATAGCAAAACAAGGCACATAAAATGCTTGCAAAAATGCAGGGAGTTTTTAAGACTTTTTCAATTTTACTTACCACTTTAATTTTGAAAGGGCAACTCTTGCAGCTGACACAATCGTTTCTGAAGAAGTTTTAGAAAAAACTCGCGCAGAATTGGGACTTGATAAGCCGTTTTTGGTGCAGTACGGAAATTGGGTAATTGGAATTTTGCACGGCGATATGGGAATGAGCTACTCTGCGAAAAAGCCGGTATTTGATAAACTTTCTGAAGGATTTGTAGGCACGGTACTTTTAGCATTTACGACGATAATTTTTGTGCTGATAATATCGTTGCCGCTGGGAATTTGGTCGGCGATAAATCAAAACAAGTGGCAA
>CALCEK010000048.1 GCA_937900125.1 uncultured Treponema sp.
AGGTGGAGAATGTGCTGATCGGAGAACCGTCCACGGATGATATCACGAATGCCACAAACCTCTATGGCAAGACAATCATGTTCATGCTGGGGATCCCGAAGGGAGATACACATAACTGGATGGACAGGAAGGTAAGCTGGACGGACGCATATGGCAGGATATACACGGTAAAGACATTCGGGTTCCCGATCACGGGGATCGAGGAGAATATTCCGGGACCGTGGAATAAAAAGGTAAAGGTGGAGCGTTATGAATAACGTGAAGATTAAACTGAGTTATCAGGGAATCGGTGAAATGCTCCGCGGCGCGGAGATGGCGGCTCTGGTAGAAGAGTACGGCAGCGCAGCCGCTGTAGCCAGCGGTTACCCGGATTCCGGTGGTTACTATACTTCCAGTGGCAGTGCATTGACAGTGACCACTAGCACATATAACAACCATACAGAATATTATTTCTACAACGGAAAGTTGGAGTCTTTCTGATTTTAACGTGCCTGTTACGCTTTATTCTACAGTTGGCTTTGTATACACCTGGTTTACCGACACCGATTCTGAGCTAGGCGAAAAAGGAACGTATCACGTAATTGACACGCAAGAATATCCTACAAAATGCGGCTTAGTTATGAGTCTTGGTTTTAAGATTTTCTATTAAAATGGTACGCCCAAGTTGCCCGTCATTCTGTGTGGCGTGTTATTCTGAGAAACGCAATTTCGAAGAATCTGTGTATTCTTTTGCAAAGGAAAGTAGATTCTTCGTTACGCTCGGAATGACGATTTTAGAAACATTCGTTCAGAATGGCTGTTGGCGGGGACATTTGTTTAGAATGAATTGATTTTTGTGGGGTAAAAAGGACATTAAAATGGATTTTACTGAACATTATATTGGAATGGTTGGAGAGCTTACGTTAAAGGGAGCTAATGTAAAGCAATTTGAAAAACAACTCATTTTAAATGTAAAAGCCGCTGTTGGAAGCGCAAACATTCAAATTAGAACTCAAACTGGGCGACTGTATGTTTCTTGCAAAAAAGAAATTTCAGAAAAACTTGAATACGCACTTGACCACCTTATTGGCATTACTGCTTGGGCAAAAGTCAATGTAATACAAAAAGATATAGATTCAATTCGCAAAGCAATTTTTGACCTATGCACTGTAGAAAAAGAAAAGGGGGCTACTTCCTTTAAAATTGAAGCTCGCCGCGAAGATAAAAGTTTTCCGCTCAATTCCTTTGAAATTTGCCGTGATGGTGCGGGACTCGTTTTTGATTCTGGACTTTTGCGTGTGGACGTTCACAATCCCGATGTAACAGTGGTGGTTGAAGTTAGAAACGAATGTTTTGTTTACTGTACGCAAAAGAAAACTTGTCGCGGGCTTCCAGTCGGTGTTAGTGGGCGCGGACTTTTGCTTTTGAGCGGTGGACTTGATAGTCCAGTCGCGGGGTACAGAATTTTGCGGCGCGGAATGAAAATCGACTGCGCATATTTCCATTCATACCCCTATACATCTGAAGAGGCACAGAAAAAAGTTGAGGATTTGGCACGAGTTTTAGGCGATTTTGGAGTTGAAACTCATTTAAACGTGATTCCCTTTACAGATGTACAGATGAAAATCAAATCGAAAGCTCCGCCTGCGTTTACCACGCTTTTACTACGTGTTTGTATGGTAAAAACGGCAAATCTTCTTGCACACCGCATTGGTTCGGATTGCCTTATTACAGGCGAAAGTTTGGGGCAAGTTGCAAGCCAAACAATACAAAATTTAACTGTTACGGAGCATTTTTCTGAATTTCCAGTTTTGCGCCCCCTAATCGGAATGGACAAGGAAGAAATTATCGAAACCGCTAGAGAAATCGGCACTTACGAAACTTCAATTTTGCCCTACGAAGATTGTTGCGTTCTCTTTAGCCCGCGTCATCCCGTGTTACACGCAAACATTCAAGAAGTTCAAGAAATTTACAAAAATCTTGAAATTGACGAACTTATCCAAGCCGCCTTTGAAAACCGAAATGTCATCACATATTCCATAAAACAAAGCCTTGCCTCTTAAAAATCATTCTGAGGAACGCAGTTTCCGAAGAATCCGCATATTCTTTTTAAAAGAAAAATAGATTCTTCGCTACGCTCAGAATGACTGCTGCGGGAACACTTGTTTAGAATGACTGTTGCGGAAAACGGCGCGGATTTTGCAGAATCGCTATTTAAATGCGCAAAAAATGCCGATATACAATGCGTGAAGTTGTCTTTAAAAGTTTTTTCGCTTACTTTTTTTTCTCTTTTTAGCGTTTTGAGTTTTGCTGAAGATTCTGTGTATGAAATCCCTGAACTTTTAAAAGGAATTTGGCAAAATGATGGGCGGTATATTGTTTTTGATTCTGGAGAAAATACTGCTGAAAGTGCGATTCCAATGATTGTTTTGCGTACTTTTTATCGCTGGTATGACGATAGGGCAGCGGAAGGCGAGGTGGCGACAAATGCTTTTCCCCGCGACAAAAATAATACAACTTCCCAAAGACCTGAGAAACTTTCAATTCAGTTTGAACCGCTAACTGACCAAGTTTTTGTTCAAGGAAAAGGTGAGGCGAGCATTCAAGATGATGGAGATAGCATAACTGCGGAAAATGCTTCTAGCGGTGCGTGGGATATGATTATCCATTATGACGGAAAAATGGGCGGAAAAGAAAAAACGTGTCATGTTCCGATTGCGGTTATTGGCGATTCGCTTTATTTGGATTTTGTTGTGAAACAAGAAGATAGCGATTCTGTTCCGATGAGTTCGCTTTTAAACGGAAAAATAATAGAATCAGGGAATATACTTGCGGGCTATTGGCGCAATTATGAAAAAGCGCAAGGCATTCTTATAAGTACGCAAGAACAAAAAGGTCAAAGCGAGCTACTTTGTTATTTTGTTACCGATACAAAAGTATACCCATTGCGCTATTGGGAAACCGATATGGAATTTGACGCGGAAGCAACAGCCCATTTTGATGCGGACGGAAAAATCATTGAAATTCCCAAACACTTAAAATCTGGAGAAAAAATTTTTACCTGCGTTAAAGGGAGGCGCACAGCCGTTCGAAATTTAACGGAAGCAGATGATTTTTTGCAGGAAAAAAGTACAAACACAATTCTTGTACACAAAGTGCGTCAAAATGATTCGGGGGAAACAATCGATTATTCGGTGCGAACGTCAACAATTTGCGCCTTTGGGAAACCCTATTTAACTCGCGCAAACGATTTAAGCTCAATTCAAGAAACAATCGAATCGGATAATTCCCGCAAAAAGCCCGCCCCAGAGCCACTTTTTCCGCCGCACGGAATTTTAGACTTTGACTGGAGCATAATTTCTGACCCCCCAGAATCCTACGACCGTAGAATGTTAGACTTAGGAAAGTAGTAGCGCACTCGGCATTCTGAATGTGCGCGTGTCATTCTAAGAAGCGCAGTTTCCGAAAAATCTGTGTATTCTTTGCAAAAGAAAATAGATTCTTCGCTACGCTCAGAATGACCGTTACGGGAACATTTGCTCGCTAAGGGCTACACTTTTGCAAAAATAGCGTTGCTTTTGGTTACTTTATTTTTGCAAATTGAATAAAATCTAGGTTCATTCCAAAACCGCCTTTTTGATTTTTGGAGTTTGGCTGGATTTTTATTAAAATTTCTGTTTCGTTTTCAAGGTCAAAATAAATTGGAACGCGCGTTGTTAATTCCCAAAAACCGAGCGGTGGGTCGCTGGGATAAACGCGGTAGGCATCTTCTTCTACAAAAACGTAAAATGCTGAATGTTCAGAATCTGGGGCTAATTCCGAAACAAGCCCTTCGTATCTTCCTGCGGGAAAAGTGACTTTTGCGCTTGCGCTATCAGTTTCTGCGGAAAAACGAATCGCCTTTTGTCCGCTGGCATCCGCAAAGTCTACAATTTCTGCGCCCGAAAGAAACATTTTTTCACATTCAATTTTGATTCCGCCACCTAAAAAGTTAAGATGCGGAATTTCTGTCACTTTAGAATCTGATTCTTTTTTTTGGGATTCTGGATTTACGGCATTTTCTTCTTTTACATCTGTTTTTTCCTCTTCTGCATTTTCTGAATGCGGTGTAGAAGGAGTTTTTGGGGAACTTACGCAAGAGAAAAACGCGAACGCAAAGGAAAGGAGGAATACTTGTACAACAATCTTTTTCATGTCTTTATCCTATTACAAAAATCAATTTTTTTAAAGACGCGGAACTCTCGGCTTCGCCATATTTTTCAGCATATTTTGCAAAAGTTCATGGGCGTGTTCGGCATCAACTTCCTCAGATGGTTCGTGATATTTCACCAAATTTGAAGGAATTTCGTCTAAAAATCTGCTCGGCTCACATTCGCAATTAGACTGCTGTTTTCGTCGATTTTTGCACGAAGAAATAAAAAGTCGGTCTCTAGCGCGTGTTACGGCAACGTAAAAAAGCCTGCGCTCTTCTTCAATCGCCTCTTGTCCTCCTTCTTCCATTGCCCTAAGATGCGGCATAATTCCTTCTTCCGCACCCGCAATAAAAACAACGGGAAACTCCAGCCCCTTAGATGCGTGAATTGTCATAAGATTCACTTTTCCTTTGTCGGCTTCTCCATCGTCAAGGTCATCGCGAGAAAGGAGCGTTATGCGGTTTAAATATGCGTAAAGGCTAGTGTCTTCGTGTTCGGGATTGTTTTCCCACTGTTCCATACTTTTTATAAAAAACTCGATGTTGAGCATTTTATAGCGTGCAGCTTTTTCGCTTTTTGCATTTTCGCTAATCAAATAGTCAAAATATTGAATCTGGTCAACCATTGCGCGAACTTTTTTAGAAAGCCCCCGCCCACTTAGCATTGCCTTGTTGTTTTCGATTATAGAAACAAATGCTGCAAAATCGGCTTTTGTTTTTGCGCTTACAGGACATTCGTCTTTTTCGGCATCGATAATCGTTTTTAAGGCTTCCCAAAGAGAAACGCCTAAATTGTTTGCCACAGAATTTAGGGCTTCAATAGCCGCCCTTCCGATTCCGCGTCGTGGCGTGTTTATTATGCGCAAAAGATTTATGTCGTCATCGTGATTTGAAATTACGCGCAAATAGCTGATTATGTCTTTGATTTCTTTGCGTTCAAAAAAACTTGTTCCGCCACTCATTGTGTAGGGAATGTTTTGTTCAAGGAAAGCTTCTTCTATAGCGCGACTTTGAGTGTTTGTTCGGAGCAAAACGCCAAACTCGTCATATTTACGTTTTTCTTCTGTACAAATGGCTTGTATATTTTCCGCAATAAAATCCGCTTCTGCCGCTTCGTTTTCGGGAAGATAGATTTCTATGGGTTTACCGTCTCCGCTTCCTGTCCACAATTCTTTGTCTTTGCGATTTGTGTTATTCCGAATTACCCCATTTGCCGCTGCAAGAATTGTTCCTGTGGAGCGATAATTTTGTTCAAGCCGAATTTCTTCAACATTTGGAAAGTCTTGTTCAAAATTGATTATGTTTTGATAATCCGCTCCGCGCCAGCTGTAAATGCTTTGGTCATCATCGCCAACAACCGCCACATTTTGATTAGACAAAAGGTGCATTAGTTCATACTGCTGATGGCTTGTATCCTGAAACTCGTCTACCATAATATAGCGAAAGCGTTCCTTGTATTCAGAAAGAATTTGGGGATTTTCGCGAAAAAGCCGAATTGGAAGCGTTATAAGGTCATCAAAATCAACGGCATTGTAAAGTTTTAAGCCCTCTTGATAGGCGTGGTACAATTCTTCGTACATATTGCCGCCAGATTCCCAATTTTTGCGCCCCGTTTTAATGTCGCTAAAAAGTGTGCCAATTTTGTAAACATCGGTGGCATCTTTTGTAAAATTGAGTTCTTGCGCACTTTCCTTTATGAGCGCGTATCGGTCGGTTTCATCGTAAATTGAAAAATTATTTCTCCAGCCGAGTTTTTCTATGTTTTCGCGCAAAATGCGGACTCCAAATGCGTGAAAAGTGCTGATTGTAAGATTTTTTAAGTGCCGCCCCGTCAATTCCTTGATTCTAGTTTCCATTTCGCGGGCTGCTTTATTTGTAAAGGTTAGGGCTAAAATTTGACTTTGAGGAATGCCCTTTTCTAACATATAGGCGATTCTGTAGGTGATAACGCGCGTTTTTCCGCTGCCAGCCCCTGCAATAATCAAAATTGGTCCATTTATTGTAGTAACAGCCTTAAATTGTTCTGGATTTAAACTGATTTTTAATTCTTCTTCTAACATTTCCACTATTTAATATCCTACCATAAGAAACACCTATCTTATATACTAACTCATCAGTTAAATCCTTACCATATATACCTCTAACACCATCTGTTTCAAACAATGCCTTTAAAGCTTCATTATCCTTTAGGTCATCATAAGCATTAAAGCTTTTATCCTTGTTGTCCTCTGTGAGCATATCCTTTATCTGCTGGAGAGATTTACAGTTGATTCCAAGCAAAAAGATATTTTTTATAAGCAACTGTTAACACTCCAATTATAATTCCAAGTATAATTAAACCGATTCTTACTTTTGAAGATATTTCCACATTAAAAAATGAATCAATATTATTATAATCTAGATCGGAAGAGCACACGTCTGAAC
>CALCEK010000049.1 GCA_937900125.1 uncultured Treponema sp.
ATCCCTTAAATCTAATGTTCGGTGTATTTGCCATTCTTTTGTCCTCTCAGGTTTTACTTTTCTTTTCTCACACAGAAGCAACGCACCTCTCACAACGCCACTTTTTTAATCGCTGATTCTGTTTACGGTAAAATCATCAAATGTTCCCCACGCTTTTGCGTTTAAATTTGCTCTTATTCCAAAACGGAGTGTGCCATCGGTGATTTTTAAAGTGACGGTGGGCTTTTTAAAATCGCGCCAATTAGAAAGCGCAAAAGAAGCAGTTTGTTCCGCATTGTTCCCCGTAACAGCGTACAATTCCAAATGGGCATCTGGTGTGGTGTCGCCACCCTGCGCGAATGCGTAAACCTGATATGTTCCTGGTTCAAGCCCTACCAATTCTTGTTCAACTGAAAATTCCATATTTTCCGCAGACCAAAAATGTAAAGAATAGTCGCCAGAATGGGCATCATCGGTTTTGCGCTGAAAATCAGTTGGATTTTCCTTTCCAGAAAAACTAATTTTCCAATCGGAAGTGTCAGAATCCTCAAAACTCGGATTTTTGGCGTGATTTAACCACATAATGTCAACAAATGCCGACAGCTTTGCTCCATTTTCAATCGTGCCAGTAATTGTGTAACTTCCGCCCTTGCTGGTGTCGATTGCATTAAGTTGTTCGGCGTTCCAAGTGACTGGGACTTTTTGATTTTTTGAATGGTCATTGTAAATAACGTCCACAACTTCTGGGAGTTTTAGCGGAACGCCAACATCGCTTGCAAGAGAAATATCTGGAACTTCTTCCACAGCGAGCGGGGCTATTGCGCCATATTTTAAATACTTGAACACATTGATTGAAGCGAGCGGGTGTCCATCAAAATCAAAAAATGCTTGGTTGTCCCAAGAAGAACCTCCGTAGTATAAGCCGCCATCTTCTGGGTCATAATCCGAACAATAACTAGAAGCCCAACCGCTTCCGTATTTTTCCCAAAGAACTGCATTTGATTCCCTGTCTTTTCCCACGGGAATCCACGCGCCTTCCCAATAGAAAACACCAATTGCGCCACCTTTGTTTGCCGCATCAAATACATCGCGAATCAAATTGGCTTGCCCTTGTACACTTGCGGGGTAGCCAGGCACGGTGTCGCCCGCCCCCGAAAGACTGTTACCAAAACCATCTCCGTCTTCTGCGGTGTAACAATAGGAAGTTTCGGCAATCATAACTTGTTTTCCATATTTTTCTCGGATATTGCGCAAAACTGTTGTTGCGTTTTCAAAAGAGCCATTCCAAAATGGATAATACGAAAGTCCAAACACGTCATAATCAACTTTCATATTTTGGAGCGTTGCCGCCGCCCTATCGATTTTGTCAACATCGGTGATTTCTGTGTAATGCACCGCAATCAAAATGTTTTTTTTGTGTTTTTTGGAAACCGCGCGAACAGCATCGCTTCCAGAACGGAGGAGTTTCATAACGTTAATCACGGTTGTTTCGCCCGCCATTCCGTAATTGATTTCGTTTCCGATTTGAACCATTCCAACGTTAACACCAGCTTTTAAAATTTCTTCAAGGCTTTCTGTTGTAAAGTCATATAATGCTTGAGTTTTTTCTTCAATTCCCATTCCTTGCCAAGCTTTTGGAGCGGTTTGCCGTTTTGGGTCTGCCCAAAAGTCGGAATAATGAAAATCAATGCTGACTTTCATTCCGTATTTTGTAGCGCGTTTTCCTAATTCTATAGCGGTTTTTACATCGTTGTTTCCGCCACCATAGCCGTTTCCGTCTTTGTCAAACGGGTCATTCCAAATTCGCAAGCGAATATAATTTACGCCCGATTCCGCAAAAGTTTTAAATACATCTTGAATTTCGCCATTTTCATTGTAAAAAACAACGCCGCTTTTTTCTTCCACCAAAACGGAAGAAGCATCCATTCCGCGAATAAAATCATCGCTGATGTTTTCTACGGGAGCAACAAAAACGCTTGATTCCACTGGAGCGGTTGGCATTTTAAATTGCGATTTTTGCTTGCTACACGCTGTTTGCAAAAAAAGACACAAACTCGCTCCAACTGAAGCAACAATCAACCGCGAACACAAATTTGACATAAATCCTCCTTGCAAGTTCTAATGCAAAATTGAACTTACACTGCCTAAATTCAAGTCTACCACACATTTTTAGTTTGTCAACACGTGATGATTTTTTCTTTGACAAAAAAATTACCGCACCCCCGCTCGCAAAACACACGAATTGTCCGCAAAAAAGTGCGGGGCGTGTAAGCGGTCAAAAAGCAACTTTGTGCGTTCCGAAGAATCTGTGAATTCTGTTTAGAAAAATAGATTCTTCGTTGCACCGTTGCGCTCAGAACGACAGGCAAATTCTGCATTTTTCCATCTAGTCAAACAATTTATTTTCTACTATATTCTTTGCATTATGAGTAAAGAAAGCAATATTGATATGACGCACGGAGAGCCGTTTAAGCTTTTGATTGTTTATTCGTTTCCGATTTTGTTGGGAAGTTTGTTTCAGCAATTATATAATATGGTGGACACCATAATTGTTGGGCGGTTTTTAGGACCAGATGCACTTGCCGCAGTTGGAAACACTGGCCCAATGAATTTTTTGATTTTCGGTTTTTTGTACGGAATGACCAGCGGATTTGCGGTTATTACTGCGCAACGTTTTGGCGCAAACGATATGGAAGGCTTAAAACGCTCAGTCGCAATGAATATCATTTTGAATCTTGCCTCTGGGATTGTGATAACAATTCTTGCCTGTTCGTTGACAATGCCACTTTTGCGCTTAATTAACACTCCAGAAAACATAATCAAACAGTCATTTAGTTACATTTTTACAATTTTTGCGGGAACTCTTACAATTGTTTTGTATAACGGTTGCACTTGCGTTTTACGTGCAGTAGGCGACAGTCGCACACCGCTGTACTTTTTAATAATTTCTTCTATTTTAAACATCATTCTTGACATTGTGTTTATTGCGAATTTTAAACTTGGCGTTATGGGAGCGGCACTTGCAACCGTTTTTTCGCAAGGTGTAAGCGGGATTCTTTCTTTAATTTGGATTTTTGTAAAATACCCGATTCTGATCCCCAAAAAGCAACACTTTGCAGGAAACAAAAAATTCGCAATTCAGCATTTAAAAATCGGGCTAAATATGGGATTCCAATTTAGCATTACCGCGATTGGAACAATTGTTCTTGCGGGTGCTTTAAATCTTTTTGGCTCAACAAAAATTGCGGCATATACGGCGGCTCAAAAAGTGGAACAATTGGTTACGGTTGCCGCTGGCGTTATGGGTGTTACAATCGCAAATTACGGTGGACAAAATCTTGGGGCAGGCAGAATCGACAGAATCAAGGAAGGACTTACAAAATCCATAATCATTAGCGTTGCCTTTTCCATAATCGCCGCGATTTTAGCTTGGGTTTTTAGCGACCAGTTGATTGGACTTTTTCTTGAACAAAAAAATATGACTTCTGAAGTTTGGCAAGAAATCCTAGAAGCTTCTCGCACTTATTTACACATTTGCTCAATATTTTTCCCAGTGCTTTTTGTGATTTTTATTTACAGAAATGTTTTGCAGAGTATTGGCAAGGGATTTTGGCCGCTAAGGAACTGTTAAAAAATAACCATTACTTTTGTGGTCTCACGATGTAATTCCATTGCCCTAATATTTCACATGGAGTTATATTTAATGCAGCCAATTCGTCGTCTGTTATTTTGTGTCCTGTTTCATATGTTTTTTTGTCGAGCT
>CALCEK010000050.1 GCA_937900125.1 uncultured Treponema sp.
ACGCAGTTTCCAGTCAGTTTCCGAACAGGTTTAATGTATGCCCAAAAGTTTTACATTACCATAAGAATTATTTTTGCGGCAAGAACAACGCTTACTAAGGCAAACGGATATGTTGCGGCATAGGCAGAAGAAACTTCATCAGTTCCCGCAGTCGCAATCAAAGTGCCAAGGGCTGGAGTGCTTGTCATTCCGCCAGTAATTGAACCTAAATTGTTCAAAATGCTCAAGTGGAAAACATAACGCGCAATAATATAGCCCAAAATCATCGGAAGCAAAGTCATAACCGCACCATAAACAAAATATGAAATCTTTACATTTGCAACAAAGTTTACGCCACCAGGAACACCCGCTCCAATCAAAAACAAAACTAAGCCCAATTCCCGCATAAAATTGAGCGTTTCTTTTTTGATTCTACAATCGATTTTTGCAATGTGGGCAAAGTGACCGACTATTAAGCCGCCGAGCAAAGTTCCGCCCGAATTTCCCAAACTAAAATTGATTCCTGGAATTTTTATTGCTCCAATAAAACAACCAAGCGCAACTGCAAAGAAAAATGCAAAAAATCCAAACGGGTCAAGCGAAATCAATTTACCTTTTGGCTCTGGAATTGTAATTGCATTTGCTGCGTGAAAATGCGCAACCTCTTCTTTCATATTTACCTTTAGAATCTTTGGCAACAGCTGAACAAAAAGAACTACTCCCAAAACGCCAAACAAATAGGCAATTCCATATCCTGCAACAACTTGGTCGGGGTCTTTTGCAACTTCTTTAGCCGCACTTAAACCAGGTGTACTCGTAAGTCCGCCTGTTAAAAGTCCAATTGCCATATCCGCAGAAAGATTTTTGTCAAGCAAAACAAACAAAACAGTTGTCAACGCGCCAATTCCAATGATTATGATTCCCAAAAGAATATACGCAAGAGTTTTTCGGTTAAAACTTCTAAAAAACTTTGGACCTGCAATTAAGCCGACAGCGGTTACAAAAAGAGCGGTCCCAATATTGCTTACGACCCCAAAATTCGACTTTATCGCAGAATCAAAAAGCGTAATTGTTTTTCCGCCCATCGTAAAAGAAGGAACATAATGAACCAAAATTCCATAAACAAGTGCAATGAGCAATACGCCCGCAGTTCCCAATTCAATACCCTTTACTTTGATTCCGCCGACAAGATAGCCCAATGCGCCTATCGCAAACACAACAAATATAAAAGAAAGCGTGGAGGAAGTTATCCCCGCAAAGTAAGACACCATAGTGTTCCCCTTACAAAATTTTTCTTCCATTATAAAAAGAGAGGCATAAACTGTCAACGGAGCGCAAAAGCAAGAAAAAAAATGTGATTTTTTTTAAAATGAGGGTTGGGCGGCGGGCAACTTTTTTAAACACCGCGTTTTATACTAAAAGGAATCTCTAAAAATCGCAAAGCCCCCGCGCATTTCCACGCCCGCCGCCTTACAATTTTTCTCCTACGCTTAAAGTTGTAGAGCAAAACCTTTTTACTATACCAAAAGCATAAAAAATGCTACACTCCGAAAAACAGGAAGTTTTTGATGAAAAAAATTTTTACCCTAGCAATATTTTTTTTTAGTGCAATAGTTTTGTTTGCACTTCCATTTTCTGACAACTTCACAGAAGCCGAAAAACAAAAGCTATTAAATGGGGAAATTCTTATCAGAAACATAAGCTATTCAAAAAACTTAAGCCTCACCGAAAAAAGCTCCATCACAAAAAAATTCGTTCAAAAAATCAAAAAAAATTCCCCAACACTTTGTGCAGAGGTTATACAAATTCGCCCATACGATGGAAATGAAAATATTTTGCCAATTATAAAAGAGCTAGTGCTAGACCTTCCATCCTACCTAGAAATTCCCTATTATTCTGTACAGTACAATGCCTCCTCACCCCTATTTTCCGTTGCAGAACAAAAGAATTTAAAAGTATTTAAACAAAAGAATGCAAAAAATGGCCTCCTTAAAGAAGCTCGTAAGAGACAAGAAGGGTATATGAAACCTGGAGTAAAGAGAAGAGAAGAAAAGAAGAAAAATACTCGTAATT
>CALCEK010000051.1 GCA_937900125.1 uncultured Treponema sp.
AGAAAAAGAACCATATTTGTTATAACTCGGAATTGCGGAGCTTCGCAAAAGCTGTCCCGAAAGACTGTAGTCTTCGCGCTTCCGAATTAAACCGTCGTCTTCTGTAACCCACAATTTTATTGTTGGATAATCAACGTCCGTAACTTGCGCTTTTAATTCAAAAAGTACGCAATTTAATTTGCCAAGTGCAACTTTTTCGGCGGACTCTATGCTGTAATCCCGCGCGTAATGTTGTGGCGTAAAATCGGAATTGTTTGCATTTGAACCTTGAAACTTGTCATGCGCACTTGTAAACACAAATTGCTCGTCTTTAGGGTCGTAAAACCAAATGTTACTGTCAAATTGAACGTAACCTTTGCCTTTATCTTTTGCAGGCTCTGTAATTAAAATTGTGTAAGAAGTGGCACTGTCGCGTCTGTACATTATAGCTTTAATTTCGCTTTTCCCCTGTCCTGGTTTATCTTGAACAAGCTTATAGTTTGCAGAAAAATCCGTTCCCATGTAGGCGGTGTTAGAATCCGCTTTTTGCAAAAGTACTAAAGCTTCTGATTTTGAAAGTGATTCTGAAAAAATCGGAGTGGCAAAAATCAGCGAAAAAACGAAAAAAATGCCAAATAAAGAAAATGTTTTTTTATTAAAATATTTCATCATTCCTCCAAGCGTTGTGTTAGGCTGTTGCCGCAAAAGCTCCAACGGGGCTTATATGAACAGCGTTTCTGATTGTAAACAACACGGACAAAAGCGTTGTTACAGAGATTATTCCCAAAAGTCCAAGCAATTTTTCTATTTTTACAAAAGGAATTAAATGTCCGCTTGTAAGAAAAATGTCAAATGCGGGAATAAATGAAAAATTGAATTTGGAAAGAACTGTTGTAATTATTGCGGCAAAAGCGATTCCCGTAAAAAATCCCGCTAACAAAAGGAAAAAAGTTTCGTCCAAAAAAAGATGCCGCACACCAACGGGCTTCATTCCAAGCGCACGATAAATGCCGATTTCGGTGATTCTTTTCATAACAATAACGCGGTAAGTGCTTCCAATTCCAACTGAAATTATAGCCATAAGAATTACGATAATCAATATAATGACACTTTGGATTGCTTCTATTAAAACTTGCAAATCTTTTAAATTTGCGTCAAGCGGTATGAGTGCGTAAAGCGGTTTTTGTGTGTTTGAGTCATACAAGGCGTTGTAAAAAAGACTTTTGTCGTCGGTGAGTTCAAACATATTGTAAATTCCGCTGATTCTTTTGTGGAATTGCTGAATGTGTTCACGGCTTGGCGCACCATTTTTGTAATAAATGCAAATTCGATTCGTGTAATTTTCGGGATAGCCCGTTACTTTGCGCAAAGCCTGAATGTCAATGTAAGAAGTGTACATTCCAAATAAACTCGAATCCTGAAAAATGCCCGTAACAATCAAGTTCATTGTGTTAGTATACCCATAAATAGTATACACTTGAACAGTGATTTTGTCGCCCGCGTGTACACCGAGTTTTTCCGCAATCGGTTTTGAAATAACCGCTGTGTTTCGCTCTGGAACTGATTCAACTCCGCCTTCGACAAATGTAAATTGCGCAAAGAGATTTTCTTCAGATTTAAAATCCACTCCCTTAAAAATGCGCTGCCTAACACGCTCGCCTTCGTAATAAAAAGAAGAATTGTGAGCGTCGTATTCAAATCGGGAATAAAAAATAGCATCGTCACTTGTATAGGGTTCAAGCGTTTTTATGATTTCCGAGGCATTTGTTATGTCAAACGAATAATTTCCGCCCATAAATTGCAGGTCGCCCCCGTAATATTGCCGCGCTTTTTGCCGAACAGAGCGCAACATTCCGTCTGTTATGGTAACAGCAGAAATCATAATTGTAACGCCCACCACGCAAACTAAAAAAAGCGAACTGTATTGTCTGCGGTTGTTAAAAAGAGAAGCGAGCGCGAGTTTTATGTAAAACATTATATTTGCCCCTGCAACATTATATTTGCCCCCGCATTGCAGTAACTGGATTGCTACTCAATGCTACATGAACGGGATACAGCCAGCCGATAAATGCCAACAAAACGGAAAGTGCCATACACCGCGCCGCATTTTTTGCGTTAAACACCGCCGTTAAAACTTCGCCCCCAAAAAGTTGCGCAAGATACATGTTTTGCAATCTAATTCCAGTGTGAGAAAGGGTTTTGCTTACGATTGCGCCCAAAATGCAACCCAAAATTCCCGCGCTTACGGTAAGAATTGCGGTCTCAAAGAAAAATTGCAAGGCAACAAAAAGCCTGTTTGCGCCTAACGCCCGCAAAGTTCCAGTTTCGCACACTCTACCAAGCGCACTTATGATAAGCGTGTTGTTTACAACGATAAAACCTGTAGCCAAAATTAAAATGATTCCCACGTTAAAAATAGTACGCAGGTAAAAAATGAGTGAAACTGAGCCGCCCGCCGCATTTCTCCAGTTTACCGCTTGAACTTGCCAGTCATTTTTGCGGAATTGCGCATTTAAACGCGCGATAATTGCCTCTGCGGATTTTGCATTTTCCGTTTTGCAGACCAAAAATGACCAAACCGTGCTTTCTTTGCGGCTTTCTGCCTCTGACACCTCATCCGTATTTTGTTTTTTAAATGCCTCTAGTAAGATTTCGGAATCAACTTCCTCCGCCTCAGAATCATCGGAATCGGTAAAAAGCTCGTCAAAATCAAGGTCAAACTCAATTAAATCAACTTCTTCGCTGTCAATTTCTTGTATATCGGACAAAGCTTCTTGCATTCCCATAAGGTCGCGCAAAATTGGCGGGGAAACAAGTGCTATTTGGTCAAGCGTGGTGTTTGGAACTTTGTAGTTATAAATTCCGCTCAAAGGTGCCGCCCGAATTGTAAAGGTTGTCCCGTCAGAGCTTATAATTTGTATAGTATCGCCAATATGGAGTTCTGCACCAGTTTTTTCTTGAATCGATTCTACCATATTTTTGTTTAGCATAATTCCGTCTTCGTCTGCGGAATAGGCTTTTCCTTCAAGCAATTCAATTCCTTCCATAGAATCAAGGTAAGAATCCGCATTTACGCCAAAAAGTGCGCTTGCAATCCGCTGATTTTGAATGTTAAATGCCGACATTCCAGAAATTTGCGGAACAACTTTTGTAATTCCCTCAGTATTTTGCACCAACTCCAAAACATCTGTATAGGGAATTAACGGAGGAATCGCGGAAAGCTCGCCCGTAACAGGCGTTTCATCGCCAAAAAGACTTAATGGATAATCGGATTGAGGACGAATTACGATATTTCCCGTAAAACTGTTTACAAAAGTTGTTTCTATGCCGTTGTCCGTTCCGTCAAAAACTGCATTAGAAATTGCAAGAAGCGCGATTGCAAAGGCAATAAACAAAATTATTACAACGGAACTTTTCCGCGAAATTACGTTTTTTGCCGCTAAACGGAACACATACATTTTTGTAAAATAACACAAAATCGCATTTTAGGGAAGTGCCTTGTTTGTACCGCATATTGCAACGCATATTGCAACGCATATTGCCCTTGCATAAATTCGCTCTAAAACGTAAACTTTAATTATGGCGATTTTGCAGTTGAGCGATGTGAGCAAAAAGTATCAAATGGGAAAAGTTTTTGTTCCTGCGGTAAAAGGGCTTAATTTTAGCGTTGAAAAAGGTGAATTTGCGGCGATTTCTGGACCTTCGGGGTCTGGAAAATCTACAACGCTCAATATGATTGGCTTGATTGACTTGCCGTCTT
>CALCEK010000052.1 GCA_937900125.1 uncultured Treponema sp.
GTGTTTTCAATAAAACCGCAAGATTTTCTAAAAAAACGCAATAAATGAAATTATTTTTCTCAGATTCTCTTGAACAAAAAATCAATTTGTGTCATAGTAAAAACATAGCGGATTAAACGTTTTAAGAAAATTTTAAGAAAATAAGTTTTAAATCCGCAAAAGTAGGAGCATTTTCTTTGGGTTTTGGAAATTGCTTTGTTTTGCCGAATCAAAACTTTTGTTTTAGACAAGGCTAATATGATTTCAACTTTTGAAATCTTTTTTATGGAGAGTAAAAAAATGACAAACGAAAAACCTTTTGTTAAACAAATGCAAATTATGGGAGTTTTTTCAGTTTTGCTCCTAATTATTTGCGCTTTTGTGGCGGTGTTTTTGCCAGAAGAAAAATCACACAGTTTGGCACCAGTTGCAGCGGTAGAAAAATCAGAAGAAATTGCCCAAGAAGAAGTTCAAAGTGAATTTGAGGATTTTTCTGATGCCGAAGACAATTTTGTTTCACTTTCTAGCAATTTTTTTGAAACAAGCGATTTAGCGGCAAAAGTTGAAGACGGAATGAAAACAAATCTTCCCGATATGGGATTAAGTTTGTATCGCCAAGAGGAAAGTCGCGATGGTGTTGTTTGGTATTACAGTCAAATTACAAAAAGTCGGGAAGTTGCAGAGGCAATTTTAGAGGCTGCGGACGAGTTTAGCGTTCCGCTTTCGTTAGCTTTTGCGCTTGCCTACACAGAAAGTGGTTTTGACGCAAATGCTGAACACGTAAATGCAAATGGTAGCATTGACCGCGGACTTTTTCAGTTGAACAATAATTCTTTTTCAAAATTAACGGAAGATGAGTTTTTTGACCCAAAAGTTTCTGCGTATTACGGAATGTCACATTTGCAGTTTTGCTTAAAAAGTGGCGGAAACGAAATTGCCGCACTTGCAATGTACAACGCGGGAACAAATAAAGTTCGCAAAAACAACACACCTCAGCACACATTGAATTATATTTCGCGCATAGAAAGTTATCGTGGCTCTGTAGAAGAAACTTTTGCAGGCGAAGTTCTAGCGTACTACAAGATGAAACCCGCTGACAATTTGTTAGCAATGTACAAAAAATAAAATCGAGTTGTTCTTTGCGAACAATTCGTGTGTTTTGCGGACGAGGGGCGGGGTTTAGCAAAAAAACCGCTACCCGCACATTGTCGCCGTCATATTGAGCGATAGCGAAATATCTACAGATTCTTCGTAGGCAACGCTTATTGCTCAGAATGACACGCCAAAGTTTAACAGTGATATTTTTGTGGCTATTCAATTTTGAACTTTGCAATTATCACGTAATAGGCTATTGCGAGCGGAATGGCGGCGGCAAACCAAGCGAGTGGTCCTGCTATACAAATTCCTGCGAATCCCAAAAATGACGGAAGGGTAAAAGCCGCAACCGAACGCGCAACTAATTCAAAAACGCCACCCATTAGGAATTGTTAAAAAAATAACTTCCAACACCTCTTAAGATATGCTATACTATT
>CALCEK010000053.1 GCA_937900125.1 uncultured Treponema sp.
CATACAACCTTTGCCGCATCAACATGTTCCTGCATGATGTGGGCTATGAGAAATTCGATATTGCACTCGGCGATACATTGACCGACCCGAAACACTGGGACGAGGAGCCCTTTGAAGCAATCGTTTCCAATCCGCCGTATTCCATCAAGTGGGCTGGAGATAGCGACTCAACTTTGATAAACGACCCGCGATATGCGCCAGCTGGTGTTCTGGCACCAAAGTCAAAGGCGGACCTCGCCTTCGTGATGCACATCCTCAAGTGGCTCTCCACCGACGGGACCGCAGCCGTGGTGTGCTTTCCTGGCATTATGTATCGCGGTGGTGCAGAACAGAAAATTCGTCAATATCTCGTTGACAACAACTTTGTCGATTGTGTCATCCAGTTGCCAGACAACCTTTTCTTCGGAACCTCCATTGCAACCTGCATCATGGTACTCAAGAAAAACAAGGCAGACAACAAAATTCTTTTCTTGGATGCGAGCAACGAATGCGTCAAGGTGACAAACTCAAACAAGCTCACGGACGAAAACATTGAAACCATCATCGGATGCTGGGCTGACCGCAAGAATAAGAAGCACATTGCAAAGCTCGTTACAATCGACGATGTTGCCGAACAGGATTACAACCTTTCCGTCTCTACATACGTGGAGCAGAAGGACACCCGCGAAAAGGTCGATATTGTAAAGCTCAACAAAGACATCGAAGAAGTCGTCAAGCGCGAGAACGAATTGCCTAAGGCTATTGACAAAATCATCGCGGATTTGGAGAGGTAAAAATGGCAAAGAACTTTATATACATTTTTACAAACCCGTCGTTTTCCAAATATGTCAAGATTGGAAGTGCAACAGACCCACAAAAGAGGCTAAACGACGCCAATTCCTCCACTTGGACCCCTAAGGCGTTTCGTCTTTATGGGACATATGAGACTGCTGGCGAAAATGCCGACAAAATACTGCATAAGCTCATTGAAAGGCTTGATGATGAATTGCGTGTTTCCGATGTGGTAAAGGGGCATGAACGCAAGCGAGAGTTCTTTGAAATGTCTCCCGAAAAAGCTTGGGCAATTCTCGAAGATATTGCAACCATTAGTGGGACAGAAAAGCGTCTTTGGAAAAACGAAAAGTGGACAACCGACGAAATGATTGAGGATGCTTCCTCAACATCAAATGACGACAAGGCTGTTTCTAAAGCAAGTAAGCGATTTGACTTTGAAAAGTGTGGAATCCCGCTTGGAAGCACACTTAAATTCAAATACGATGATACTATTCAAGTGAAAACCCTTGCTGACGGTAATGTAGAGTACAAGGGAGAAAAAATTTCTCTCAGCAAGTTAAGTGAAAACCTGATGGTAGAACGGACGGGCAAAAGATGGAAAGGTTATCAAGGCCCTGCATACTTCACTTTTGACGGGAAATTGCTAAAGGACATTAAAGCGGACTACATTGTCGCTCAACAGGAGCAAACTGTAAGCGAGGGGTTCGATGAGCAAGATTGATGATATGATAATGAACTCGGTAAACTCAAAAAAGACATTCAATCCGCTGATTGTGACAGACGGACTCCCCAAAGGATGGGAAAACAAAAGAGTGCTCTCTTTTGATGAATTAACACAAACGATAGAGACCGTTCATAGACAATCGTTAGCCGCCTCTGTAAAAGCCGTAAATTGCATTGCGACCATTAGGAACTTTGTCATCGGCTTTTACATTGTAGAATACGAACAGAACGGCAAGGACAGAGCTGAATATGGAGCAAAACTTATAAAGAATCTTGCAGAGCGAACCAAGGAAAAAGGACTGAACGAAACGTTGTTGAAGAACTGTCGCCGATTCTATCAGCTATATCCGCAAGTACAGGATTTATTGCTCGGAAAAAGTCCGACACCATCGGACTTTTCTACTGCTGTTCAATGCCTTAACAATTTGTTGTGAGATTCTGAAATGAGTAGGATTGACGAGATGATAAAGAAGTTGTGCCCCAATGGAGTGGAGTATAAGGCGCTTGGGGAAGCGTAAGAGGTAAATAATGGAAAACGAAATTATCATACAGAATCAAGATTATGAAAAACTTATAGAAGCAGTCGGCTCTGAACTAAAGAAAGGGCGTCAGAATATAGCTTTTGCTGTAAATGCAGAGATAGTTCTGACATACTGGCATATTGGACAGCATATTATAGAATATGAACAGAATGGCAACGAGCGGGCTGAATACGGCTCAGATTTGCTCAACAGGCTTTCTAGGGATTTGACAAAAAAATATGGCGCAGG
>CALCEK010000054.1 GCA_937900125.1 uncultured Treponema sp.
GGCTATGCAATTTATTCAGAAGAATACACTGCTTTAATCAACATCGAGTTTTATGAGAGCGTTCCTGAAACAAATCCGCTTGGAATCTATATCACGAACTTTGACATCAAAATAAAAAAATAAAATCAATAAGGAGAAATGAAAAATGAAGAAACTATTGTTTGCCGCAAGCAGTGCATTGCTAGTTTTTACAGGTTGTAAATCAATAGATTGTGACAAAACTACACTTATCGAACAAGAGGAGCTTCTTGATGAATCCGTGAAGAACTTAAAAGATGAGCAGGAAAAAAATGCGGAGGAAATAAAAGAATTTCAGATACAGGAAGAGCTGAAAGAAATCGACATTGAAAAATCCGTTGTCTATGTGGAAAAGCCCGTGTACTATCCTGTCGAAGTATATGAGAAACGCCCGACTGGAAAAGAAGCCGCAAAGCAATCTTTGAACAATGCCGTTCAAGTTCCGCAGAAGTTTTCGGGAGGAACTATGTTCTATGATTTTGACGAAACTTTTGTATACGAAATCTATTGCCAGCCCTACCGCATTACAGACCTTTCCCTTGAACCAGGCGAGATGGTTTTGGAAAATCCTTTTATCTCAGAAAGCCAAGTGTGGGAAATGGGAGCGGGTGTTTCTCGGAAAAACGGGCAGGACGTGCAGCATTTTTACCTAAAGCCCGATATTTCAGGACTCACCACTTCAATGATTATCATTACAGATATTGAGGGATAGGTGCTATATGAACGAAGAAGAAAACACAGGTTCAATTTTTGATGCGATTGACGCGGCTCAAGCAAACAGTGACGAAGAGCTTTCTGAACTTTCCATGCAGAATCCTGAACTGTCAAATGTTAGCGAAATAGAAGTTGAGGATTCATCAGAAGAAAATGCACAGCCGATTTTTTCTGATGACCTTAATTCAGAGCCAGCCCCCGCGGCAGAAAAGATAGATGGTCAGGCAGAGGAACAGAGTGAAGTGCTTTCAACGGTAAACAAAAATGAAGATGAGATAAAGCCGTTTGATTTCCAGAAAATGTCTGCACTGGATGCAATGGACAGAAACGGAAACAAAAAGCCGCCAGTCCTAAACAAGCAGTTCATTCTTTATTGCATAATCGGAGTGTTTGCTTTCCTTGTCATCTTTGCGCTTTTCATATTTCCAGAGATTACCAAAAAAAGGGAAAAGGATAAAAGCACAAAACCTGTCGCAACGGAAAACGCTGTTACAGACTATTCAATGCTTGTAGATGAAAAAGAGGATTCTTATAATTCAGGTCCAAAAGAAGGAGTGGGAAAACGAGCTGACACAAATCCTAAGCCAAAAACTGATGATGAGATACTAGACAATCTTCCGCCTGTAAATGACAAATATACTTATAAAGAACCGCCTCAGCAGAATACTTATTATGGCAGAGGAAGTGCTTCTACTTACGAAGTTCCAGACACACGAACGGATGCACTTCAAGCAAAATCTATAAACGGAATTAAAGGCATTTCTTCTACCCAGAAAAACTATCTTACTCCTGACGGCGTAAGCACATCGTACAATAATACCGCCACGGCGCAGACAACGAGCGGGAACGGAAGTTCTTCCAATCCGTATTCAAAATTCGGCGTGCCAGACCAAGCAACCTATACGAACCAGCTTTTAAGCCAATATGCAAGCACCACAAATTCCTATGCGCAGCAGAACGACCAGAGCGGAAAAAACACGTTCTACAATCAGAATAGGGGGATTGTTTCAGGACAGTGGCTTCCCCTAAATTCAATTTGGCAGGGAACAATTTTTGATGCAACGCTTACAAGTGACATCTCCACAGACCTTCCTGGAGAATGTACTGCGGTAATCACAAAGAACATTTATTCAAGTCAAGATGGACGCTATCTTCTTATTCCGCAGAACTCAAAATTGCTTGGCTCTTATAATTCTTCCATTTCCTATTCTCAGAGCAGGGTGCAGGTAGGCTGGCATACATTGATAAGACCTGATGGCTATATGGTAAATCTTGGCAATATGAACGCAACGGATAAAAAAGGCGCATCAGGTCTTACTGGCATGATAAACGACCATCCTTTTGCATATCTTAAAGCGATTGCCTTAATGAGTGCCGTGAACATTGTCAATTCAGAATTGCAGACACAGGCAGCTTCCAGTACGAATGAGGATGTTCAGAACGTAATGGCAAATTCTCAGGAAGTTGCAACGACTCTTGGTGAAAAACTTATAGACAGGGCGATGGATGTGCAACCTACAATTAAAATCAAGGCAGGGACTATCATAAATATTGTAGCAAATACAAATCTGGAGCTTCCTGTTCTTGAGCCGTGGGAAGTGACGGAGCCATATCATAAAACGAAAAAATAGAAGTTGTAAATCAGTATAAATAAGAGGTGTGTATGAAAAGGTCTACAAAATGTTTTATGGCGATGATACCGACAGTTTTTCTGTTGGTAGCTTCAATTCTTGCATCGGCTTTTCTGCTTGAAAGTTGTTCTTTGTTTTTCCATGATGATGAGCCTGTAGAAAAGACGGAGGAAGTGACAGCAATTTCTTTTGCAAATAGCTCTCTTTCTGTGACAAAGGGTGGAAATGTTTATCTTAAATATTCAATAACGCCGTCTAATATACAAAACAGGGTGTCTATAATACACATTGATGCAGACCATAACGGAGTAATCATTACTGGCTTGAAAAATGGGCAGACGTATCTAAAGGCAACTGCAAACGGCATAACCGCCACTTGCCTTGTAACGGTTGAAGGAACGGATGATGTTTATGAAGGAGAGCCTTACATCTACTCTAATTTTACTGTTGTGGAGCTTACACCAGGAAGCAATACAACGGTTTCTGCTTCTTTGTACGGCGGAACTTCAACAGACCTTGAAGATTTTGTGTGGTCAATAAATGATTCTTCCATTGCAAGCATAGATTGGGCAAGGGGAAGCTGCATTGTAACGGCAAAAAAGACAGGTAGCACCCAGATTACCGTTTCTCACCCAAATGCGACCTATGATTATACAATGGTTTTATATGTTTACAGTGACACACTTACTGAAAGCTATATCACAACCTCTCAGAATATAGTTGTCATAAACAAGGCGGAAGTTTCTTCTAAAACCATTACGTTCAGCCTGGCAAATCCTATATCATCTAATTATGAAAAAGGATTCTCTTATGAAATTATTACGGAAAATGGAGATGACTGCTGCTCTGTTATCGGGAACGGAAGCACGGCAATTCTTACACCTCTTAAAAACGGACTTTCCATTCTTAGGGTAAGTCATGAAAACTGCGAGTATACCCTTGACGTGCTTGTAAAAGTTAGCACTGCGGTAGAGAACGTTTATATTGTTCCTTCTGTTACAACCTTGATTGTAAACGGCTCAGATGATTCATACAGCATTTATGCGGACATTGAGGGAACTGACAAATATGTAAATCCTGATGCGTTTGAATGGATTTTGCTTGATGAAAATGGAAATGAAATTTCTGAAAGCGACTATTCTAGTTACATGGAATGTAAGGCAAGCGGGAATCAGTTTTCGGTAACTGGAAAAAAGAACGGTGCTTTCAAAGTAAAAATCAGGCACGAGCTTAGTGAGTATTCCCGTACAGTTCTTATAATTCTTCGAAATCAGGCAGGAAGTGCCATTGATGCCTCGATGTACATTACTACCAGCGAGAACTATGTAAAGACTCAGGTTGGGGCGGACACATTACAAATTACTGTTTCTGTAATGGGAGGCGAGGCTGGAGATGAAAATGACCTTGTGTGGACAATCGACAACGGCGAAAATAATGACATCTGTAAAATCGTAACTCCTACAGGTAGAGTTTCTGCAAGGGCGGCGGGGAGCATTACGGACGGATATTTGTATATCACACCGCTAAAGGCTGGCACTGCGACAATTTCTGTCTCACATCCAAAGATTCTTTATTCTGCGGATATTGTCGTAAGGGTTCTCTCTGAATACGCATTGCTGGAAGAGCCTGTCTACATCAATTCTGATACATCGTTAATCCGAATGTTAAACGGAGCAACTCAGGAAGTTTCCGTTAATCTTACTGGCAACACTTCAAGCGGAGATGAAAATGGAATTATGTGGGAAAGTGAGAACGCTTCTGCAATTTCCGTCTCGCCATCAACGGGAGCAATAGTGCCTTTGTCAGCCATCATCAAATAGGCATGTATCGTGAAACTCTCATTGGGATATAGCTCTTTCAAAGCTCTTGCGATTACATATTTCTGAAATGCCACGTCATAGACATAAGGCTTAATGCCAGTAGGAATGCCACCTCTTTTCCCCTCAAATGAAAGTTCGTTACTCCACGATTTGGCTTTTACCTCTATCAGATTGATATGGTGACCTTTCTTCTCGATGATGTCTGCCCTGACAAATAGGTTCCCGCTCTTGAAGGCGGCTTCAGCGATGTTTACATTTTCTTGCTTGAAAAGTTCTTGTGTCTTATACAAGGCTGTGTCATAATCCAGTTCCTCTATGTTGGCAACATCAGTAATGCCATAGTATATCTTGGCAAGCTCTCCCACTTGAAAACCACCATTGGCCAATGCTTGCAGAAATTCATTATCTACATCTTGATTGGCATAGCTGTTGTCGCAGGCATAGTATAACTTTGTGGGACTCCAGAACCTCGGTGTCAACATCCGCCGCGCCCGCATGATGGTCATCGTCACC
>CALCEK010000055.1 GCA_937900125.1 uncultured Treponema sp.
CAGCTTGCGCGAGTTACCCCGCCAGACGAAGGATTTTCTTTGTACCGCGGTTCATATTTTTTCAAAACAGAAGAAAAAGTAAAAATTACAATGGACGCGGGTTTTAAAATGAATACCCGAATCAGCGATGGTTTATATTCGGATTCTTCTAATTCTTTTGCATTTGACTGGATTCCAACTGTTTACGCGCGGGGCGATTTTGGGGAACACCTTTCTTATAGCATTGACGTTTTTGGAAACGCCACAATCGCGCCTCTTACAAAAGTTGGAACTTACGACCCAACAGCACTTTGGAGCAACACAGGAAAAGAATCCATAAATGTATATGAAAACCGCGCATTTTTACCATATTCCTATACAAAAATATGGGATGGGTCAATTTATTTAATTTCTCAGCTAGACGCGGGAGGTCTAAAGGGCTGGGCATCTGACACTTTGGGGCTGGGATTCGGAATCAATTCAGAAATAGATGCGGCTTTTTTGGCTGACCATATTTACATACGGGCAGGGCGTATGTATCGCGAATGGGCTGGAATGGATAATGGTTCAAGTTTGCTTTTGAACACAAGTGCGCGACCGTTTTTGGCTTTGGAATCAGAAATTTCGATTTTCCCCTGGCTTAGATTTTCATTTTTGACTGGAGTTTTGGAATTTGCAAACAACAGTTACATTACAGAAAACGGCGATGGCTCTTTAACGTACCAAAATGCGTATTCGCTTGATATGGTTGAGCTGAATTTTAAATATTTTGAAACTCAGTTTGGAACTTCTTGCATTTGGCCAAAGCGATTTGAAATTGGGTACGCTTTTCCGCTGTTTAACAAGGTGTTTTACCAAAACAACATCGGGGATTACGACAACCTTAATCTTTTCTTAAATCTTAAAGGAAAATTGCCAGGACTTGGAAGCGTTTGGTTTTCTATGTTCCTTGACGAAGTGAATGGTTTTAGCGAGGTAAATGGGATTTTTTCTGGTGCTCTTTTTGAATATGACCGAGATATGTTTGCTTTGCAGGGTGGGGCAAAAGTTGACCTTCCATTTTTGCCGTTTGCAAGCCTTTCTTTGCGCTATACAAAAATTGAGCCGTATTGTTATACGCACCAACAGTTAAACACAACGCCTTGGTATTATGGTACCTATATA
>CALCEK010000056.1 GCA_937900125.1 uncultured Treponema sp.
GATCTACACTCTTTCCCTACACGACGCTCTTCCGATCTTTTTACGCTAAACGGCAAAGAAGTTTTTCCGCTTTCATTTTTTGCCAAATTCAAAATGGAAGTATATGGAATCTTAAAATTAAATGAATTCGTTTTTGAACCACGCGCACTTATGCTAACTCCGTTGTTTGTAGAAACTTTTGTAAACACTTCATCGCTGTAAATAACATCGGCGGCAACCTGTTTTAGCGAACAAGAAACGGGGTAGGGGTTTGTTACGGAATATTGCGCTGTAAATGTAATTCCTTCCATGTCAAGTCCCTGAATATTTATGCTTTTTAATGAAAGAGAGGGAGTTCCCACAACATCTTTTAAAGTTTCGCAAGAAAAAGTCAGAACAGAAAGTGCTAAAGTTAAAATTGTAATAGCAATATTCAAAAAACGCTTCATAATTGCCCATTTTATCGACTATCAAAAAATCATTCAAGGTTATTTAATTTTTGCAAATGGAAAATGCAACTTTTTCCCCAAAAAAATGTCAAAAATGGGGGTGATTTTATGGAAATTAAACAGTGGTATGACGCAGATGGATTTACGCTTAATTCTGTTAAACGGCTCGGTTTTAGCCAATGCGGTCCAAATGGCGATTTGACAATTTTTGAACTTTTAAAAATGACTTCTGATATCGCAACGGAAGATGTAACTTTGCGCGGAACTTCTTCGGCATTTTTGCGGGAACACAATATTTTGCGTATGGTTTCGCGTTCGTCTTTTCGGTTGCACAAAATGCCAAAGGAGGGAGAGGTTGTTTTGCTGACAACTGCGGTGGAAATTCCAGAGGAATTTCAACAAGTGCGCTCTTACGAATTTTCTGCGGAAGATGGAACGCCGTTAATTTCTGGTGTAAGCACGTGGATTATGGTCGAAGCCGATACCCATCGCATAATTCCATCGGAGAAATTTACGCTTTTGCCGAAAAGTACAATTTCTCGAACTCATAATTGCCTTCCGTATGGTCGAATAAAAGCACCTTCCCAAATGGAATTCCTTTCGGAATACAAAATTGGATACGCAAATCTTGATTCTAATGGGCATACAAACAATTCTTGGTATGGATTTTTTATGATGAACAGTTTGCCCGATTCTTTACGAACAAAAAAATTCACGGATTTTAGAATAAATTATTCAAAGGAAGCTACGCTTGGTCAAACTTTGGGCATTTATGCGCACCACGATGAAGAAAAACGCACAATCACCGTTGTTGGAAAAGTTGACAACGTAAATTCTTTTGAAAGCACACTTATTTACTAGGTTAAATATCGAGTTTTTTGCGTGTCAAACCGAGATTCTTCACACATTGCGGGGGTGCAGAATGACATAAAACTCTAAGGCAAAAATCCAAGAGAAATAAGCCATTCTTTTAGCGGCTCATTCCAATGGAAAACTTTCATAAAATTATTGTTTTGCATTCCAAAACCATGTCCGCCCCAATCGTAAGTGTGAAACTCGCACAAAATCCCTTTTTCGCGTAAAGCCTGAAAAAGCCGCACACTGTTTTCGTAAATAACAACGGGGTCGTCAACACACGCTACAATGTAAGTGGGTGGCATATCGGGGGGAATTTGTTTGTCCATAGAAAAAAGCTCTTTTTGCGCTTCGCTTGCCTTTTTTCCAATAAGACTTTCCCGCGACCATTCGTGCCCAATTTCATCTTGCATAGAAACAACTGGATAAACTGGAATTACAAAATCAGGACGCAAGCTAACATTCGTTTTTATTCCGAGTTTTAAAAGCTCATTACTGCGAGTGGCAAATGCTCCTGCCCAAGTTACAAGATGCCCTCCCGCCGAAAAACCAATTGCTCCTACTTTAGAAGGGTCAATTTTGTATTGTGTAGCATTTTCCCGCACCAATTCTATCGCTCGCTGAAAATCTTGCATTTGCGCGGGATAGTGATAATTGTCATTTGCAATTCTATACCAAAGTTCAAAAGTGGTAACGTTTTGACTGTTGAACCATTTTGCCGTGGTCGCCCCTTCATTGTAAACGCCAAGATGATGATAACTTCCGCCAGGACAAATAATTACAGCCGTTCCATTTGGATTGTCGGGAATTGTAACACGCATTATTGCGCGTTCGCCACGCATACTTTTTACTCCGCGCCAAATGTTAAAGTCAAATTTTTCTTTTGCAAAACAAGTATTTTTTAGCGCGAAAACTAAAATCAAAAACAAAATATGTTTACGTTTTAAGTTCATTTTCAGACTTCTCGATTGTCGATTTCTTTTGCTTGCGCGGCAATCACCTTGTGCATATCGTCAGTTAAGTGTCGCGCGGCAATTCCACTTTCAAGGGAGCTATAGTTTGAAATTTTTATTTCGTCTAAAACGTGAATATCGTAAAAGTAACGTTCGGTTTTGTTGTACGACCAAATTTTGTCGTGTTTGCCAAGCCCATATTTGTCGTTTCCCCCGATGTAAATGGGCAAAACATCGTGACCTGTTTTTAGGGCGATTTGTGCAGCTCCTCGCTTGTAGGCATTTGTTCCGTGCCGCGGAGTGCGCGTTCCTTCTGGGAAAACAATCAAATTTGTTCCCGTTTCAAGGGATTCTCGTGAAAGTTCCATCATTTCTTCTGTTCCTTTGGAATTTACAATGTAAAGTTGCCGAATAACGCCCGCAAGAACTGTTTTTGCAAGCGAACCGCGCACAATGCAATCGGCATTTGGAATCAGAGAAATCAAAACGACAACATCCAGTTTTGAAGGGTGATTTGCAACAACAATGTGCGATTTAAGATTTTTTAAAGTTTCTCTATCATCGACACTCATTTTCATAACGCCCGTGATTCTCATAAAACCCGTAAACATCTTAAATGTGAGCGTTACAAAGTGTCGCGCCGCTGTTTTAAAACGTTTTTGCGGATGGATAAAAATCCGCATAATTGGAAAAATCACCACCGCCAAAATTATCGAACCGATTCCAAAAAAAGCGTGCATAAAAAGTTTCATAAAACATCGGTAGGCGTACAAAAGTTTATTTTTTGCTGGCGGCAAATCTTTTGCGCTATAACGCCATTCATCTTCATCGGTTTTCATTTGCGTTTCCTAATTTTAACAGGGATTTTAAGAATTCTTCTGAATCTTTTGGAATTTTATCTTCAAATGGAATGTATTTTATGTCAGATTCGTGCTTTTTTTGTGCCGAAATGATTGTTGCAAATGCGAGTGGATGGGCATTTTGTGGGCGCAAAACACCATATTCTTGGGGGATAAGTTCATCTCCGTACACAAATAAAAGCTCTTTTTCATCTCCACACAAAATTGGAGCGCAAGCAGTCTTAAATGTATCTGAAAAATTTTCTTTTGACGGAAAAATCACTGAATATCCGCGTTTTAAGGAAAAGGCAATACTTGCTAATGCAATGGGCGCGTTAAAAACAGAAAGCGAAAAAGCTGCTGGCAAAACAGAAGAATCTTCTATTAAAGTGCGATTTACGGTAAACTCGCGGTCAATTTCGCCACGATTCGAAGAAAACACAAGCGGAACGTCCAAATTTGGATTTTTTTGCAAAACATCGTGAACAACTTGAACAGTCATTTTGCAAAGTTGCCCAAGCCGCCGCCTAAAAAGCGGAGAGGTAAATTCTAATTTTGGCGCGAGATTTGTTTGCTCTATGGATTTTTCTTCATTTGCCCAAGATAACCAGTCATCTGTAGAGTTTATTCCTGGTGCCCAACATTCTGGTTTTGAAACGTAAACACATTCATTTTGCATATTTTAAGCCTTTTTTTGAAAAACCAAAAGAGAATAGCTGTTTGACCCAAGATTATGATGTGCCGTTTTAAGATTAAATCCAGCTTTGCAAATTGCCTGCACTAATTCTTCGTAGCGGTACATTTTGCTGTTACCATTTGCCATGCAAGTAAAATAAAGCGATGTTGCTTGCAAAGAATACGCACTTGCTAAGAATTTTTGTTTGTCCCAAAGTGGTTCTAACACGTATACATTTGTATCGGGTGTTGCGGCTGCGTAAACTTTGTTCAAGATTTTTGTAATTTGTTTAAGCGAAAAACAATCAAGAAACTGACTCATCCAAACTGCGTCTGGAGCTGCGGGAAGTTCAGTTTTTTCATCTAAAACATTTCCAGAATATGTGCTGATTCGGGAAGCAAATCCCGCTTCACTGGCATTTTTTTCGGCAACCGCTGTTTGTCCTGGCAAATCCACAATTTTTACCTGAACATCTGTATTGTATTTGCAACAGGCAATCGCCCATTTTGCCGTATTTCCGCCAATGTCAACCAATGTTTTGGGGGATTCGGCAAAAACAATCGGAAGTGCCTCTGGAAAAGCAATGTCAGAATAAAAATGGTCAAAGTCAAACCATGATTTTTTTGCTTTTTCGGGGAGGGT
>CALCEK010000057.1 GCA_937900125.1 uncultured Treponema sp.
CCACACTCGCTCAAAAAAAGCATTTTGTCTGCGGATTTTGCCTTGTAAATGCGTTCGCTATAATATTTGTGTTCACTTTGAACATCACTTTTCTTTTGAGCAAACCAACCCGAAGTGCTATCAAAAAATCTTGTTGAGTCAAGACTTTTTAGCTTTTCGTAAATTCGGTCAGAATCAAATTGCCCCCAGCCTTCATTAAAAATTGTCCAGCCCACAATAGAAGGATGATTGTACAGCGTTTTTATAGTTTCCGCTGAATGAGATTCAAAAAACGTGCGTCGAAAATTTTTTGGAAACGGAAAAGCATCATAGCGTTTTTTAAAGGTAAAATTTGGAATAAGCGTGTCTAACAAAAGCGAATACGGCCCAGAATTCACCATATCTTGCAAAACAAGCATTCCATTTTTGTCGCAAAAATAATAAAACGCCTCTGGCTCAACTTTTATGTGCTTTCGGATTAAATTAAAGCCCAATTCTTTCATTTTTAGAATGTCATCTTCATAGCCGAGCGGAGTTTTTGGCAAAAAAAGTCCATCCTGAAAATACCCCTGGTCAAGAACTCCGTGCAAAAAAATCGGTTCATCGTTTAAGAAAAAATAACTGCGATTTTTTACGCGCCGAATTTGGCAAGTCCTAAGCGCAAAATAACTGTAAACACAATCGCTTTGCGTTTTTACCGAAAAATCATACAAAAATGGCGAATCTGGCGACCAAATTTTTGGATTGGGAATTTCTATTTTAAGCGGACTTTTCGCATCTTTTACAAAAATGCCCGCATCTTTTATTTCTACACAAAAATTCGGAACGGAAGTTTCAACCTCTAGCTCTACACCACTTTTTTTTGGGGTGATTTTTATTGCGCGGATTTCGTTTTCTTTGGGGATTTTTTCTAGCCATACATTTTGCCAAATTCCCGAAGTTTGCGTGTACCACATTCTGTGAGGTTTTTTATGCTGTTTTCCATAAGGATATCGGTGAGAAAGTTTATCCGTTACTTTTACAAGCAAAAAGTTTTCTGAATCTTTTCTTAAAAAATTGTTTATGTCAAAGGAAAAAGGCAAATAACCGCCTTGGTGTGAACCGACAAAGAAATTGTTTAAAAAGACTTCGCAAATCTGGTCAACAGCCCCAAAATGCAGGCGCACAACAGAATCTGACGATAAAAAATTTTCTGGAATCCTAAAAGATACGTTGTATTCAAGATGAGTTAAAAATCCATTTTCAAAACA
This sequence comes from uncultured Treponema sp., assembly GCA_937900125.1. Classification (GTDB taxonomy): domain Bacteria; phylum Spirochaetota; class Spirochaetia; order Treponematales; family Treponemataceae; genus Treponema_D. The sequence continues at coordinate 1,230 of CALCEK010000057.1, forward strand.
AGAAAGCGGAGCTTCTGGCGCAAATGGCACATTGATTTTTTTGCCGTTCAAAGTCCAGCCTTTATGCAGGACAAAAAAAGATTCACGGCGAAACTGCGGACGAGGATGCGTTTTTTCCCAAGATTCAAAGTTCATGTTGCCTCCGTTTTTATTCGCTTCGGTGTTTTTTTGAGTTTTCAAAATAATTTTTTAAAAAAGCATAAAAATCGAACGTTTTAGAATTATCCGCCTTGTTTTCCTTGCAGCTGATTAAAATGTCGCGCGTACAAGCGGGATTTTTAATTTCTAGCAGTTTTACCTTTTGCAAATCAACTTTTCCCCAAGAAAACTCTGGCCAAAAACCGATTCCAATATTTGCCGAAATCATATCTTGCACGGCGGCAGGACTATCGCTTTCAAAAACAATTTCCCGCTGAATCCCCGCATTTTTGCAGTAAGTGTCGCAAATTGACCTTAGCTGCCTAGAACCAGAAAGTGCTATAAATTTTTCTTTTTCCATATCTTTTAGGCTGATTTCCGATTTTTTTTCAAAACGCGGAAGATTTGGAACTGCAAGAAATATTTTTTCTTGGCAAATAAACAGCTCTACCGAACTTGTTTTTTCTTTTTGGAAGTTTTCTTTTCCTGGAAAAACAGTTGTAATACAAATGTCATACACATCACTTTCTTCGTTTTGCGTAAATTGTATGTGCAAATTTGGATGCGTCTTTTTGTATTCAATAACGGCTTGCGTAACTAATGCCGAAGCCGCCAAAACATTTAAATGTATAGTTGAATCTTCCAATTTTGCCATTGCCTTTAATTCTAGCGGCAAAAAATTAAGTTCTTGGAGTATAGGCCTTAGCATTTTTAAAAAATACGCGCCGTAAGCGGTTAAACGAATATTCCGACCTTTGTGAACAAAAAGTGGAACACCAAGCTCCGCTTCCAAGCGATGAATCGCCTGCGTTAAAGCTGGCTGGGCAATGTGTAAACGTTCCGCACTTTTTGTTACGTGCTGAGAAGTTGCAACTTCCATAAAATAATTCAACTGCATCAATTCCATAAGCAAAAATTATCAATTCGATACAAATAATATATTAGACCCATTTAACATTTTTGTCCATAATGTAGGCAATAGGAGTTAAATATGTCAGATTTTCTTGAAGCTGCAATGCTAATTTGTTTTGGTTGTTCATGGCCGCTTTCCGTGATAAAAAATTACAAAGCGCGAAGTGCTAAAAATATGAGTTTACCATTTACACTTTTAATTATTAGCGGATACATTGCGGGAATCATCGCAAAAATTATGCAAGGAAAATTTAATTATGTGCTTGCCGTTTACATTTTGAATTTAGTAATTATTTCTTTGAATATTTTGATTTTGATTACTTCTTTGGAAATCACTTAATCCAGTGTTATTAATAATTATATTTCTTGTATTAATATTTTGAATTTCTGGTGATTTAGCTCTTTTATCATTATTTTCAACTAAATTGCTATTTCTTTTATTATTGATTAATTGATGATTATTTTGACTATTAAATAGTTTATTTTGATTTAATGAATTATTAATATTATTATTATTATTTTTAATATAATTATTATTCAAAGCATATTGACTTTTATTCTTATTATTATTTTCTTTAATTATTGGGTCTATCATTTTTTTTGAAATGTCAGTATTAATATAAGATACATATTTACTTGGAGTATATTTTTGTATTAATTGTGTGCTTTTTTCATCTAATATATTTCTTTTATTTAATATATCATTATTATTATTAGTATTATTAATATTTTTTTTGAGATTAAAATCAATTTTGGAATTTCTATTTCTATATTGATTA